>LNZM01000025.1 GCA_002007295.1 Candidatus Epulonipiscioides saccharophilum
CACCCGTCCGCCACTAACTACCGAAGTAGTCCGTTCGACTTGCATGTGTTAAGCACGCCGCCAGCGTTCATCCTGAGCCAGGATCAAACTCTCGGTTAAAGAAAGTTTGTCATCTGACATTACTTTTAGTACTTTGATTCTTTAATGAATCGACTGGTCTAGTTCTTGATACTATTTTATTTTCAATGTTCAACATCTTTCGATCTTGTATCAACATTTATTAGCTAACATTTCTTGTTTGTGTTTGCTGTTCCCTGCTGACTTGTCTTATTATGCACTATAATGTCGAAGAAGTCAACCTTTTTTTGAAACTTTTTTTTTGTGAGCCTATAATTTACCAATAATTTTTATAGGAAAACCTTTGGTAATACTAGCTTTATAAGCAATGAAATTTTTTTAAAAAAAATGAAAAAATACACTTTTTTGCTCATATTTCCCCTTATATCCGCTTATAAAAATTCTGAACAATAAAAAAACTCCCTAAAAAATCTTTAGGAAGTCAAATTCTAAAATCTAATTTTTTTATTTTGAAAACTAATTTTCTAAATTGATTAAAGCAACAGTAGAAATTTTTCCGCCACTTTGTTCTATAGAAACAGTAATTTCATTTTCTTCTCTTAATATACCCACCGGCACAATAAAGTCTACATAACCAAAATATCTATCCGGTTTATTCGAGAAAGACATGTCGTATTCTTCAAAATTATATCCGTTTACTGTTACATTAAGAGGAAGAGAAAATCCATCAGTACGCCCCAATGACACCCTTAGAACGCTTGATGATACGTCGGTTGAAGGGATTTTAATTGCAAAATCTATATTTGCCCCTGTGTCATGTAACATACTATCGCCGTAATAAGTCATTTTTGTAACAGTATTATCGATTTTCGGAGATTTATTTAATGTAATCTTAAAAATACTAGTTTCTTCTACGTGCATAAAAATATTTTCTAAACTATCTATCTGCTCGTTATCTACAAAATGAATTTCTCCCATATCCAAATAACTTGTTGTTCGCTCAATTTTTTCGATTTCTTCATCCTTAAGTTTTAGATCTAAATCTATATATGCTCGCTGTGGATTCATATTTGTCACCGCTACATAAATAATATTCTGATCTTGAGCACTATGGACGAAAATATTATCATTAACATCGTTCGTAGAAACTGGAAGCAAATCTCCGTTATACTCATCCCAAGTCTCGATAAAATATTTCATATCCGTCAATCCTTCTTGAGCTGTGCTAACAAGTCGACCAGATTTATCATAAGCCCATAAAGTATTATGAGAATCTTTTTCCCACCATGTGGCTGGTATTAAAAACGGTACCACTATATCAAACTCATTGGCTCGATTCATATATCTTATCAAATATGAATTGAAATTTTTCAGATTAATCCAATAATCAGGCGCTCCCGGCCCACTATGTAGCGTACCCGTTTCGGAAATTACAAACGGCTTAACATTATCCGTAAGGATCATGTGATTTCTCAGCAAATCTAAATCAGCCTCAAATCGTCCGGTTAAATATCCACCATAATTCGTTTTAGTATCATTTAAAATTAAATCTTTACTTTCGTAAAAATGATAAGAATAAAAATCCAAATGCTCCGCTGTATCATCTAAAAATTTTAAATGTCGTTCAGCTTCTTTAAAGTTACCATGATCTAAAGCCATCCATGCAGCTGTCGCTCCACCTACTAATATTTCTGGACTTTCCTTTTTTATAGCATCCGCCGTAATATTATGAAAATCCGCTAAAACGTCCCAACCATAATCCGGAATTGGATTGTAATGATGTGTCCAATTACTCGTTATCGTCGCTTCATTTTTTACCTCTACCCATTTCGGTCCACGACCTTCCATTTCCTTATCATGTGCTACAATATATTTTGCGGCCAAATCGGCTGCTGCCTCAAAATTTTCAACACCCGGTGTTCCTTTGCCCGTGTCGGCTCCATCAACATACCAACTTGGCCAATGATTAAAACATAGAACGTATTCTAAGTCGCTCGGATATAGTCGGTCAAATGTTGCGATTTCTTTTGAGCCATCTGAGAAAAGTTCTGGAAATATACTATAATCAGCATATCCAGGTTTTTGCGGATCTTCTTTTAATTTTGGCGCAAACGCATCATAACCAATTTCTAAAGCTGGTCCAAATTTATATATTTGTCGACCCGGCATAAAATCTTTTTCTGTATAATATTCCGCCACTTTATATCCATCATCATGCCCTGTCGGATAGGCATAAACTCTCTTGAATTTATCATTCTCAAAACTCGTTATTCCTTCTATGCTAAGCCTATTCGTTCCGTCCACACTCACTGTTATCCCATCCAATATTTCTCGGTCAGCACCTAGAACTTCCCACGCTGTTGTATCCATCGTCATCGACACTCCATGTTGTGAAAATAATTGTACAGCATCCACCTTTACTGGTCCCGTAAATTTAAACTTATATCCCGTATATGCCTCCGCTCCACGCTCTAATTCATTAACATGATCTACAGTAAACGTAGTCGTTCGTATTTGATAATTTGTATCGCTAAACCATGGCGAAGATACTTTTCCTGTATTACCTTTTGCTGCCGAAATCCCCTGAATAAATTCTGTACTCTTAAATCCGGATCCAAGCACATCGATTCTAGTGAACGGAAACATAATTCTTACTATATCAGCCGGCAATTCAATTTCTTTCGTTTGACCAGCTTCTAATTCAAACGGTTCTATCCCAACATTAATGGTTTGAATTAAATCTTCATGATCATTCACTTGCTGAATTATTTTTGACTCATACTTTTTTATTACCGATTCAAACGTGTCGTACGCTAATTTTGTTGCCTGAACATCTGGTGGCAAATTCGACTCCGCAGCCTGAATCCCGGCAAATGGCAAACCGAATAACATAAAGCAATTAATGAGTAAACATTTTTTTAATAATTTCACGATAATCTCCTTTAACGAATCATTGATTATTTTTATATACAAAAAATTGTTTTCCAAGTTTTCCTGATTCTAATTATGGACAATCATTATTAAATAAGTATCGTTTAAAGTAGAGGACAGCCCCTTTGCAATTTCCCCTCAGTTTATTTCGTTTTCGAAACATTGCAGAGGAAGCAGTGCACTTAAGCCTTCCGTCCCCCGGAAGGTGGACGCGAAGCGGACGGATAGAGTAAAATTAATTCTCCATATTGATCAATGCTACAGTAGAAATTTTTCCACCGGATTGATCTACCGAAACTGTTATTTCGTTAACGTCTTTTAAAATCGAAGCGGGTACAATATAATCTACGTAACCAAAATATCTATCAGGCTTATTTGTGAAAGATAAATCGTATTCAGCAAATTGATACCCGTTTATTGATACATTCAGTGGAACATTGAATCCGCCCGTACGACCCAATGATACTCGCAAAATACTAGATTCCACATTTTCGGATGGTGTTTCAATCTTAAACTTGGCGTCCACTCCTGTGTTTTGCAACATAACATCGCCGTAATAAGTCATTTTTGTTAAGGTGTTGTTAATTTCCGGCGCTTCATTTAATGTGATCTTAAATATACTTGTTTCTTCCACGTGCATTAATATATTTTCTAGGCTGTCCATTGGCTCATTATCTAAGAAATATAATTCGCCCAAATCTAAATACGTTGTAGTTCGCTCGATTTTGGATATCTGTTCATCCTCCAATTTTAAGTCTAAATCTATATAAGCTCGTTGGGCGTTCATGTTTGTTACGGCTACATAAATTACATTGCCATTTTGGGTGCTGTGAGCATAAATATTATCGTTTACGTCATTAGAAGAAACTGGTAATAAATCGCCGTTGTATTCATCCCACATTTCTATAAAATATTTCATATCTGTTAGCCCTTGTTCGGCGGTCTGATATAATTTCTTGTTTTGATCATAAGTCCATAAACTGTTAGGTGAATCAGGTGTCCACCATGTGGCCGGAAGTAAGAACGGTACAACGATATCGAATTCGTTTGCACGATTCATATATCTAACCATGTATGCATTGTGATTTTTTAACTTAATCCAAAAGTCTGTGTTTTCTGGGCCACTATGCAAAGTGCCTGTTTCAGAAATGACTATAGGTTTTACGTTATCCGTGTTCACCATATGATTTCTAAGTAGATCTAAATTTGCTTCGAGTCGACCGGTTAGATATCCGCCATAGTTTGCATCTGTATCATTGACGATTAAATCTTTACTTTCATAAAAATGATAGGAGTAGAAATCTAAATTGCCGGCTGTATCATCTAAAAATTTCGTGTGTTTAGCAGCCTCTGCAAAGTTACCATTGTCCAGTGCCATCCATGCTGCTGTGGGGCCACCAACTAACACTTCCGGACTTTCTGCTCTTATCGCTTCGGCGGTCATATTGTGGAAATCAGCTAATAAATTCCATCCTTCACTAGTGTTGTGATGGGACCATTCGCTACTAAGCGTAGATTCATTTTTTACTTCAATCCATTTCGGTCCTCTTCCGTCCAACTCCTCGTCATGGGCTTTTACGTATTTGGCTGCTAGGTCTGCGGCTGCATCGAAGTGTTGTACGGCCGGCGTACCCTTTCCTGTGTTAGCTCCTTCCACCATCCAGCTAGGCCAATTATCAAAGCATAGAACGTAATCTAAGTTGGTAGGATAGAGCTTATCGAAATAATAAATGCTTGTCGTGTCATGAGAAAAAAGTGTTGGAAATATGCTGTAATCCGCATAACCTGGATTAGAAGGGTCTTCTTTTAATTTTGGTGTGTATGAATCATAACCTATTTCCATTGATGGCCCAAATTTGTATATTTGACGACCTGGCATAAAGTCTTTTTCCGTAAAATATTCAGCCACTTTATAACCATCTGTATGGCCGGTAGGATAAGCGTAAAGAGTTTTAAATTTGCTGTTTTCAAATTCTGTAATCCCTTCTATGCTAAGGCGATTGGTAGCATCAACGGTTACTTCTATTCCATCTAAAATTTCCTTGTCGCCACCTAAAACTTCCCATGCTCTAGTATCCATAGTCATCGAGGCACCATTCGGCTCGATCATTTTTATTGTGTCAATTTTCACGGGGCCGGTAAATTTAAATTTATAACCAGTGTAGGCTTCATCTCCACGGGCCAACTCGGCTACGTGATCTATATCAAAAGTTGTGGTTCTAATTTGGTAACTGTTTGTGCCTATCCAAGGTGATGAAACTTTGCCGGTATTTCCGTCATGCGGAGAAATGCCGTTGATGAAATGATTTTTTACGCCGGAGCCGTTAGCATCAATCCTACTGAAAATAAATAAAATTCTAACTATATCCGCTGGCAATTCGATTTCTTTAGTTTCTCCGTCTGCCAACTCAAAAGGTTCTACTCCTAGGTCAATGGTTTGGATTCTCAGCTCATGATCGTTAACCTGAACTAAAGTTTTAGTTTCGTATTTAGACATAATATCTTCTAGTGTTTCGTAAGCTAGTTTTTCGGCAGCAACATAATCCGGTATATTCGGATTAACCTCTGCTGCAAAAATAGGACTGGCCAATAATAGTGTGCTAGCAATAATCATACCTTTTTTTAATAATTTCATTATAGTCTCCTTTAATATATAATATATACCATCTTTTATTAAGAAAAATTAGCTAAATGTAGTACATTGAGAGGGAATCCTTCAAGGGAAATTACGCACTTAAGCCTTCCTCTTGAGGAAGGTGGCAGCGAAGCTGACGGATAGAGTAAAATTAATTCTCCATATTGATTAATGCTACAGTTGAAATTTTTCCACCGGTTTGGTCCACATTTACGACTATCTCATTGTTTTCTTCCAAAATATTAACTGGAATATTGAAATCAACGTATGAGAAAAATCTATCGCTTTTATTTGAGAAAGACATGTCATGTTGCTCAAATGAATAGCCATTTACTTTTACATTTAGTGGAACTTGAAATCCGTTTTGGCGACCTAGTGATACTCTCAGAACACTGGATTGGACTTCGTTCTCATCTGACATGGCTATAGTAAACTCAGCCGGGGTTCCAGTGTCCTGAAGGATTTTGTCGCCGTAATATGTGTTGCGAGTGATCGTATCCGTGATGTTCGGCTCAGAATCGAGAGTAATTTTAAATATGCTAGTTTCTTCTACATGCATAAATATATCTTCTAAGCTTTCCATTGGTTCGTTGTCTAAGAAATGTAGTTCGCCCATATCCAAAAATGTACTCGTTCTTTCGATTTTCTGAATTTCTTGGCCATCCAAAATTAAGTTTAAATCTATTGTTGCACGTTGTGGATTCATGTTAGTTACGGCCACGTAAATTACATTTCCGTCTTGTGCGCTGTGGACAAAAATATTGTTGTTAACATCGTTTGATTCAGCTGGAAGTAAATCACCTTCGTATTCATCCCAAGTTTCTAGAAAATATTTTATTGGTGTTAGTCCTTCTTCAGCGGTAGAAATTAATCGACCATTCTCATCATAGGCCCACAAACCTTCAGGAGCCTCTTTATCCCACCATATGGCTGGCAGAACAAAAGGTACCACTTGGTCAAATTCATTGGCTCTGTTCATGTATCTTACTAAATAAGCATTGTAGTTTTTTACAATGATCCAATAATCCGGATCTCCTTCGCCAGAATGAAGTGTGCCCGTTTCTGAAATAATAAGTGGCTTTAGTGCATCTTCTAAAATCATGTGGTTTCTTAATAAGTCTAAGTCGGCCTCTAGTCGTCCGGTTAAGTAGCCACCATAATTCGAATGAGTATCGTGCAAAATTAGATCTTTACTTTCGTAAAAATGGTAAGAATAAAAATCTAGGTGATCTGCTGTATCAGTAATGAAGTCCAAGTTATATTGGCCTTGTTGAAAATTGCTAGCGTCCATTGCCATCCAGGCTGCTGTTGGTCCACCAACGAGTAATTCTGGATCATGTGCTTTTATTGTATCAGCCATTATATTGTGAAAATCATCTAGAACGCTCCAGCCATAACCAGGGATTGGATTGTTGTGGTGCGACCATTCGCTATTAATAGTAGATTCATTTTTAACTTCTATCCATTTTGGGCCACGTCCCTCCATGTACTCATCGTAAGCTAGCAAATATTTTGCGGCTAAATCAGCGGCTGCTTCGAAATTTTCTACGGCTGGCGTTCCACGTCCGATGTCTGGACCTTCTACCTACCAACTTGGCCAGTTATCAAAACATAATGTGTATTCCAAGTCTTCGCCAAATGCTCTGTCAAAGAATGCTATTTTGTTTGAGCCATTTTGCATATGGGCTTTCAAAACATCGTATGTAGCATAACCTGGATTTTCTGGATCTTCCTTTAATTTAGGCAACGAAGCATCATAGCCTATTTCTAGTGTAGGTCCAAATTTGTATATCTGTCTTCCTGGATAAAAATTTTTCGATGTATAATATACTGATGTTTTTTGGGTGTCTGGATGATCACTGGCGCTTCCTGCATGATTTCTAAATTTATCACCCTCGAAAGTAGTAATACCTTCTATACTAAGGCGATTTGTTGCATCAACGGTTACTTCGATGCCGTCTAAAATTTCCTTGTCACCGCCTAAAACTTCCCAGGCTGTTGTGTCCATGGTCATGGATGCTCCGTTATTTGAAGATAATTCTATACCTTTAACGTCTACGGGACCGGTTAAAATAAATTTGTAACCGCTATATGCTTCGTCTCCACGTGCTAATTCGGCGACATGGTCTAGCGTAAATGTTGTAATTCTTATTTGGTAATGAGTATCGGCTATCCATGGCGAGGAAACTGCTCCGATATTACCTTTGGTTGGGATTACTGCTTCAATAAGATTTGTCTTGTTAAAGCCAGATCCGTAGACATCGAATTTGTCGAATGCGGAAATAACTCTCATTAGGTCCGCCGGTATTTCTACTTCTTTAGTTTCACCTTCGGCCAAAGTGAAAGGTTCTACACCAAACTTTAAAACTTTGAGTCTTTCTTCTTGGTCGTTAACCTGATTTATTACCCAATGGTCGTATTTATCGAGCAAAGTTTCGAAGGTATCGTAAGCGGATTTTAAAGCTTTCACCTCTTCTGGTAAATGATCGTTGGCCGATGATATTGTGGGTAGCATAAAAAACATGGCGCATGATGCGAACATTAGGCATTTTTTTAAAATTTTCATATTATACTCTCCTTTATGTAATTTCTCAGTTAACTATCGTTGATAGAGGCTATCGCAAATGAATAAAATCATAAACGACAGATTTTGTTTCAAGCAAATCCAGCGAAGTATGAATAATATCTAAGTTGTTGATCAAGGCTCCTCTCAATCTGTTTCATTATGGTGCAATCATTCAAGGGAAGTTGCGCACTTAAGCCTTCCTCTTACTTCACGATAAATTCCTCCCTTTCTATAACAGTATAACAATATATTTTTTTTATGTATATAGAATTATCTCCTAAATATTACAAGATTATTTTGGTAGTTGTAGCTAAATGTTGTGACTTGTGAACAATGTTCCATCAATTTGTTTTCCTTAAAACAATTTTTAATTAGACATAAAAAAAAGAACTCGAAAAGGAGTTCTCTTGTTTATTCCATTATGACTTGCCCTTGTAGCCAGCAACTGCCGACAAATCGCATTCCTACAAATGGCATTCCTATTAAGGTTTTCTTATTTATTACTACTTCTACTAACATACTATTTATATCTAATTTAAAAACGTACATCATCTCTTTTGTTTGTTCATTTGTACGTTCCTTTATATCTATTATATCGCCTAATACAGCATACATAGATTCATCAAAACTTAGAGGAATGAAATATCCACTCATTATACTTAAGAAATCTTCTTCTTTTAGTCTTTGCATAAGTTGTTCATCTAATTCTCGTTCTTCTTCTTCTAATATTTCTTCGGCTTCTTTATCGCCGTCTTTAATACGTTCGACTATTTCACGTAGTTTTTCTCGTTCCTCGTTTTCAAATGCTATTTCTTCATCATCTTTTAATATCGGTAATACTATCGTACCTTCTAAGGCTATCCCAAGTACACTAGCACCTATTATTTTTTTACCCTTTTGTTTACCATTTAAATAGTCTACCAAGTTTTGCATCCAAAATATAACTTGCATAGACGTATTTTTTTCTTCACAAATTACATAATAAAGAGTGCCATCGATACATTCTACTTCTATTTCTTCAAAATCGGATTGAATAGTTGATTCAACGTAGGCTTCACACTCTTCTACATTAAAACGTGTAGGTTCCTTTAAGTCCTCTTCTATACTCACACGTACTAGTATATATGTGTGAGGTGCGACTTTTTTTCTATATTCAGCTATTTGAACCTTGTTTTTATCTACAGCCATGCTTTGGTATGTCGGGTTTTTTAATGTTGATTCTACTAGTTTATTTAAATGTTTTTGTTCAGTTATTTCTGAAAAGCCGATTGCATTAATTGGTATTTCCATTCTTATGCCACCTCCAAAAAAATTATCCTTTGTATAATATATGCTAGAAATGTCAATTTAAAGAATACTTTACAATCTTTTTACAAAAAAAGATAGGGATAAGCATTTTTAAGCGGCTTACCCCTAGCTATTCATTCTTTAATCCAACGTCCTATATGCCCGCAGTTTGGACATTCTAGGCTATTTAATCCTTGTGAATTTATCAATGTTGTCATAGGATATATTTCAGAATAATTATTTAATCCAGAAGATACACAACCAAGATAATCAGTCCGGTTTGCAAAACTTTCTATTGGAGTCAGATCATAACCACAAACGTTACATACATATTGATTCACTATACCGCTCCCTCTCTAGTCAAAATATATATATCATTAGTTTTTGTAAAAAAGGGTTATTTTATACCTTTTACAAAAAATTGAATGGCCGGAGTAGAGGATGTAATTTTATCGAACTCAAAGCCTAAATTACGTAACCCTTCTATGATTTCGGGTAAGGCCTGAGCAGTTGTTATTTTATGTGGTGAATCATGAAGCAAAATAACGGCTGGATTAAGAACAGATGACTGATTTATTACAGAATTTACAATAACATTTTTCTCCTGAACTCCTTTTGCAGCATCCATTGAGTCAACATTCCAATCGAAGCGAACATAACCGTAAGAATTGGTTTCGTTTATTATGTCGGTCATAATGTTAGATCCGCCGTATCGATGACTGATCGTGTTATTAGATCCGCCGGGAAATCTTATAATATCTGGCGTATAATCTGCGGATGTTTCTATTAAGTTTTTTAATAAATGGATATCTGTTAGAAAAGCTTGTGGACTAGTATATATAGAAGAATATTCATGAGAATAAGAGTGAAGACCTATAGTATGACCTTCATCCACAATTCTTTTATATATATGAGCACTTTCAGGACGGCCCACAACAAAAAAAGTTGCTTTAATATTATACTCTTTTAAAGTATCTAATATTGTTTCCGTATTATAACTAGGTCCATCATCAAAAGTTAGATAGGCTATCTTACTAAATGAAGTTTTTTGTAACTCAGATAAATTGGATTTTTCCAATGCTTCTTCCATTTCTAGAGTTAAACTATTAATTTGATTTAGAAGATCTTTGTGTTCTGTAATCAGTGTTTCTATTTCTTGCTCTAAGAATAATTTTCTCTCACTTAAAATATCCAATGGATTATTATGAGCATCTCGCTCCGTTGCAAAAGCTGTAGAAGATACAAGCAAAAATATTATCCCTAAAAGTAAAGCTACGTTAAATAATTTATAATTTAACTTACCGGATTTTTTCAAAATTTCACCTCTCATTTGGCAATCAAAATCATTTTCTTTAGTTTTTTTATAATCCATCCTCTAAGGTAGAAGTAAGAGAGTTGTTAAGTATATTCTATAAATAGTTTTTGGTTGTATTTTCTATATATATCGTACTTAGATTATTATACCCATAATAACATAAAAAAAACAAGCATATTAAAAAATAAACGATGTATTGAAAATACTCAGCAATAATTATTTAGAACTATCTTTAGATAAATTTGACATTTTATTATTAAAATCATTTTCCATATCATGATCATAACCGCAAGCATTACAATGATACCCAATAACTTCCCCTAAAGATACGTTTACCTCTTCACAAAAATTAATTATACTGTTGCATTTTGGACACTTCATTTAAACTCCTCCTTAATATGTATAGTTTTTATCATATTTTAACAATGTATCCATTTTTTGTCAATATATTAAATTAACTTGTTTAATATTTATTATTTAGAAATAACTATACTTGGCAAAAATTGGTTTTAAAACAACGGTATAATGTTGTAATTTAATTAAATCGCAAAAGTACAAGCAAACATTTATGAAAGATGTTCTAGTTTCAATTTTAAATATATCTGTGGTAAAAATATCTAAAAAACATTGTAAAAATAAAGAAAGGATTATTTATATTGCTAATTATAAAAAATATATACTTTTTTTCCTATGAAAATAATAGTAAGTGTGTTATAGTGTTTCTTGACAAGCTAAAAAATAAAAAAGCTTAATTTTTTTTAAAGGAGACTCATATGGCAAAAATGATGGGTCCTCGTTTTAAGATGTGCCGAAGCCTTGGATTAAACGTAGTAGGCCACCCTAAAGCGATGGACAGAGCAAAACAGGGAACAAGCAGAGACGCAAGAAAATTATCGGAGTATGGAGTACAATTGTTAGAAAAACAAAGACTACGTTCATATTACGGTGTCTTGGAGAAACAGTTCGTGAGATACGTAGATAAGGCATTTCGCGCTGGTAGTAACCCAGGACCAATTATCTTAACGTCGCTTGAGATGCGTCTTGACAATATTGTTTATAGAATGGGCTTTGCACGCTCTATTAGACAAGCAAGACAAATGGTAAACCATGGTCATTTTTTAATAAATGGAAATAAAGTGGATAGACCTTCATACGCATTAAAAGAGGGCGACAAAATAACAGTTAGCGAAAGATCAAAAGAAAGCAAAATATTTGGAGAAAATATGTTGAACAATAATTTTGCTCTACCTTATCTAGAGATGGATATTGATAATTTAACAGGTACAGTAATAAGAAAACCTTCCAGAGAAGAATTACCAATAGAAATCAACGAACAACTGATAATAGAGTTCTATTCAAGATAATTAACTAATATAAAAATACTCAACAATATTTTTTATTTTTGTGTTACTACAGAGGCCATGGACAAAAAATGTTCATGGCCTTTTCGTACATAACTAAGTAGACTAGGGATTGGCCAGATCCTTAGTAAATTTTACTGCTGTTGTTTTAATTTTTGGCAAGCAGTTAGATTTGCTTTATGCTTCTCACGACATGCTCTGCAATTTCCATGGTTTGGGCACCCAACATTTTTACATACGCATTCTTGCTTTTTGTGTTGCTCATTTTGCATTTATAAAATACCTCCCTTAATAAAACTTAAATAGATTATAATATGATTTAGAAAAAAAATCAATAACTATTCAATAATTAATTGAAGTATTTGGTGCAACCATAAGCAACACTTTATAATTTTTATCAATTACACATGCTAACGCAAAAAATTATTCAATAATTAGTTGGTTGATAAGGGTCCCCGACACAACCATAAGAAACACTTTATAATTTTTATCAATTACACATGCTAACGCAAAAAATTATTCAATGATTAATTGGTTGATAGGGGTCCCCGGCGCAACCATCGGCAACACTTTGTCATCCTTATCAATTACGCAATCTATTACAGCGGGTTGATTTTTGGATAAAGCTAAGGCAAATATTTCTTCAAATTCTTTTATATTAGTAGCACGGTATCCATCCACAAAATAAGATTCAGCTAACTTCACGAAATCTGGACCACGATCTAAAACAGTTTGTGAATATCTTTGGTCATAAAATAAATTTTGCCACTGTCTAACCATACCTAAAACGCTATTATTTAAAATAACAATAATAATCGGCAAGTTATAATATTGGATAGTAGAAAGTTCGTTGCTATTCATCCTAAAAGAACCGTCACCAGCAATCTGAACGATATGTTTATTAGGGGCTGCGAACGATGCTCCAATACTTGCGCCGGTTCCGAATCCCATTGTGCCTAGCCCACCGGAACTGATAAAGGTACGAGGATAGCGATAGCAAAAAAATTGGGCTGCCCACATTTGATGTTGACCGACTTCGGTTGTGATGATAGCTTCTCCATTTGTGAGAGTATCGATGGATTCTATTATATCCTTACCGTTAAGAACACCACTAATTGAGTGTTTGATAGTATGCTTAGTTTTCCATTTTTCTACTCTTGCTATCCATTCTGGGTGAGACAAAACTGGCAAACGACTATTTAATGCGGCCAAAACTTTTTTGGCATCACTGATTATGCTTAAGGTTATTGGTACATTTTTATCTATTTCGGCCGGATCTATATCTATATGAATTATTTTGGCTGCCTTCGCAAATTCTTTTATGCTACTAGTTACTCGGTCGCTAAATCTGGCTCCAATAGCAATGAGTAGATCACATTTCATGATACCTTCATTAGAAGCGACACCGCCATGCATTCCTACAAGTCCGGTAGATAAAGGATGATCTTGTGGAAAAGCACCGGCTCCCATGAGAGTGTTAGAAACAGGAGCATCGATTTTTTCAGCAAATTCTAAGAGTTCCTTTTCGGCTCCACTAATAATAATGCCCCCGCCCATGTAGATGAAAGGTTTTTGGGCATCCTTAATCATGGCGACAGCATCGTTGATGTCTGATTCTACAAGTTCCTCTTCGGGTTTTAGGCTGTCGGAACGGAAATCGTCTAGATTTTTTAATAGTTCAAAATCCGTTTCTTTGATGGTAACATCTTTGGGTATATCTATTAATACAGGGCCAGGTCGTCCGGTTTTAGCGATAAGAAAAGCTTCACGAATAGTGTAAGCTAAATCCTCTACTTGTTTTACAATATAATTGTGTTTAGTTATACTTCTAGTTACGCCGGTTATATCGATTTCTTGAAAAGAATCTTTACCTAATAAAGGTACGCCAACGTTTCCGGTGATAGCAATCATAGGGATGGAGTCCATATAAGCGGTAGCGATTCCAGTAACTAGATTAGTTGCGCCAGGGCCAGAGGTAGCGATACAGACACCAACTTTGCCAGAAACACGAGAGTAAGCGTCGGCTGCGTGTGCGGCCCCTTGTTCATGGGCGGTTAATACATGAGTTATTTTATCGCTAGCTTTGTAAAGTTCGTCGTAAATTTGTAAAACGGCTCCACCCGGATAACCGAAAACAGTATCGACACCTTGTTCTTTTAAACATTCTATTAAAATTTGTGAACCATTTAGTTTCACGAAACTTCCTCCTTGAATTTTTATTTTTAGGTGCTTCACTTTTAGCGAAGCTGACTGTGAGGTTTTCATGGTGCTATGGCCTCGTATTTTTGCATTTGAACTTCGCACTTGACCTTAGCCTTCCTCTTGAGGAAGGTGTCAGCGAAGCTGACGGATCAAGTAAAAGAGCGAAACGAGGCTAATGGATTTAAATACTGCTCCTATGCTAGCCGAGGACATGAGATTAGCTTCTTATTTAAATACTGCTCCTGTGCTAGCCGAGGATACGAGCTTAGCATATCTGGATAAATATCCGGTCTTTACTTTTGGTTCAGGTTGAACTAATGCAGCATATCTTTGGGCTATTTCTGTTTCTGAAATATTTAAGCAGATTGTACATTCGTTCATATCTATGCTTATGATATCCCCATTTTCAACTATAGCTATCATTCCACCTTCGGCCGCTTCTGGAGAAACATGGCCAATGCATGCTCCACGAGTTGCTCCGGAAAATCTTCCATCTGTGATTAAGGCAACATCTTTGTCTAAGCCCATGCCAGCTAAAGTAGCTGTAGGAGAAAGCATTTCACGCATACCCGGACCACCTTTAGGACCTTCATATCTAATTACAATGATGTCCCCTTTCTGTATTTCTTCATTTGATATGGCCATGGAAGCTTCTTCTTCACTATTGAAAACTTTGGCTGGCCCAGAGTGTTTGATCATTTCAGGAGCGACCGCCGAGCGTTTTACAACACAACCGTCGGGCGCTAAATTTCCTTTGAGTACAGCGATTCCGCCGGTTTTGGAGTAAGGAGCATCGACAGGACGAATTACGGTTGGATCTAAATTGATTACATCAACTAGATTCATTCTTAAGTTTTCACCAGTTACGGTAATAATATCCTGATTTAATAAATTTTTGTGAGTAAGTTCTTTCATGACGGCCATAACGCCACCGGCAAAATATAGATCTTCCATGTGATGAGGGCCGGCTGGAGCAAGTTTACACAAGTTAGGAGTTCTATCTGAAACACCGTTGGCTATGTCCAAATTAATCTCGACTTCTGCTTCATGGGCAATGGCCGGTAAATGTAACATAGTGTTGGTGCTGCAACCAAGGGCCATGTCGACGGTTAAAGCATTTAAGAAAGAATCTTTGGTTAAGATATCTCTAATTTTTATATTTTTTTCTAGCAAATTCATGATGGCCATACCGCTGTACTTAGCTAATCTGATTCTTTCAGCATATACAGCTGGAATGCTACCGTTACCAGGCAATGCTATGCCCAAAACTTCGGACATACAGTTCATGCTGTTTGCAGTGAACATACCTGCACAAGAGCCACAAGTTGGACATGTTTTATTTTCGTATTCGCTTAATTCGTCTAAGCTCATTGTACCGGCCTGAACTTTTCCGACAGCTTCGAAGATTAGGGATAGGCTAACTTTTTTATCACCGATTTTCCCAGCCAACATCGGCCCACCACTAACTAGGATGGTAGGCAAATTTAGCCTAGCAGCGCCCATGAGCATTCCAGGTACTATCTTGTCACAATTAGGTACTAATACTAGTGCGTCGAATCCGTGAGCTTTGGCCATGCATTCAATCGAATCGGCAATTAATTCTCTGGTTACGAGAGAGTATTTCATCCCTTCGTGGCCCATGGCAATGCCGTCGCATACGCCGATTGCTGGTATTTCTATCGGTGTTCCACCGGACATTCTGATACCGCTTTTTACGGCAGCTGTTATTTGATCTAATTGCGTATGACCGGGCACAATTTCGCTTTTAGCATTCACTATACCGATTAATGGTCTTTGTATTTCTTCATCTGTATATCCCATAGCTTTAAATAAAGAACGGTGTGGCGCTTTGGCTATACCGTGTTTTACAACATCACTTTTCATTTTAAAATCTCCTTAATAATATTTATACTTGATCTTAGCCTTCCATAGCCTCCCTCGGGCATAGGCGGGAACTTAAGTTCTCATGTATGCCTTCCGGGGGAGTTGGTACAAAATTGTGAGGAAGCGGTACTACCTTCCGGCTTCATAACATTGCAAGGTAACGCGCACTTAAGCCTTCCTCTTGAGGAAGGTGGACGCGAAGCGGACGGATAGAGTAAAAGAGCGAAGCGACACTGCGAAGCAGACAGATAGAGTAAAAGAGCGAAGCGACACTGCGAAGTTGACTGAAGAGTACTACAAGTTGTGCTTACTTCGCTTTAATTTTTTCGTTAATTTTCTTTTTCTTAAGTTCCCATGTATGCCTGGAAGGGGAGCAGGTTACCCACACCCTTAGTTAACTTCGTCAAAAGGTGATTACGGAGTAAGCACTCCAGAAGGACCCCTCAGTCAGCTTCGCTGACAGCTCCCCTGGAAGGGGAGCAGGACCACTTCCCCGCAATTTTGTGACAGCTTCAGGTTGCCCGCCTCTTAGTTAGCTTCGCCAAAAGATTCTTAAGTTCCCGGCTATGCCCCTGGAAGAGGAGCAGGTCACTTCCCTGCAATGTTGTGAAGTCGGAGGGAAGCACCCAAGCAGTAAATGACTAAGGGGTCGGTACCCTGCTCCCCTTAGTAAATCACCTCCCAACCTCTCAGTCACTACGTGACAGCTCTCCTAGAAGGAGAGCCGGGAGCCTTTAAGCTTATTTTATATCTATACCATCAACTTTAGTATGAGCTTGGAATGCTGCTAACAATTTTTTAGTAATGGGGCCACAAACTCCGTCGCCGATTATTCGTTCGTCTACGCTAGTCACGGCTATAACTTCAGCTGCGGTTCCGGTTAGGAAGCATTCGTCAGCATTATATAGGTTATACTGAGTAAATTCCTTTTCTAAAACGGTATAGCCTAAATCTTTGGCAAGTTTAATAACAGTATTTCTAGTTATGCCGTCTAGAATACCGACATGGATCGGTGGAGTCAAAATGACACCATCTTTAATTATAAAAATGTTATCGCCAGTACATTCGGCGACGATACCATCATGGTTCAGCATCAAGGCTTCTGGCACGCCGGCTTGGTTAGCTTGAATTTTAGCCAAAATATTATTGAGATAATTCAAAGATTTTATTTGCGGATCAATTATGGTAGATTTATTTCTACGTTGAGAAGCCGTAATAATAGGCATACCTTTTTCGTACATTGCCTTTGGATACAAAGTAATATTAGCTGCTATACAAAAGATGCTGGCTTTATTGCATTTAGTTGGACTAAGGCCGAGATCGCCTTTACCTCGGGTTACTACTAAGCGGATATATCCGTCAGTTAAATTATTTCGTTTACATGTTTCTACAATAATGTTGGCGACTTCATCTTTAGTAAAAGGTATGTCCAACATTAAGGCTTTAGCAGCAAAAAATAGCCTATCGATATGTTCTTTACCTTTAAAAACTTTTCCATTGTATGCTCTGATACCTTCAAAAATTCCGTCCCCGTATAGTATACCATGATCAAAAACGGAAATTTTAGCTTCGCTTTCTTTTAAAAACTCGCCATCAATATAAATTATTTTTTCACTCATTATTAATAATCCTTTCGCAAATTGCTTCGCCCATTTCTGTTGTACCGACTAATTTACATCCTTCGGTAAAAATATCTTTGGTGCGATAGCCTTCAGCCAGAACATTTTTTACAGCTGTTTCTATGGCTTGGGCTTCTTTTTCCATGTCAAATGAATATCTGCACATCATTGCTACAGATAGTATTGTGGCTATTGGGTTTGCTATATCCTCCCCAGCGATGTCCGGAGCACTGCCGTGGCTAGGCTCATATAAGCCTAGTTTTGTTTCGCCCAAACTAGCTGATGGTAGCATTCCTATAGATCCTGTTATCATGCTCGCTTCATCCGATAAAATGTCTCCGAACATGTTTGTTGTTATAATTACGTCAAATTGTTTTGGATTAACTACTAGTTGCATTGCAGCATTGTCCACGTACATATGACTATATTTTATATTTGGAAAATCTTTGGCTACTTCAGTTGTTATTTCTCGCCAAAGTTTTGATGTTTCTAAGACGTTGGCTTTGTCGACAACAACAACGTTTTTGTTACGCTTCATTGCAATCTCAAATCCGGTCTTTAGGATTCTGCGGATTTCTTGTTTGCTGTAAAACATTTCATCCGTAGCATAGCTGTATTCATCATTTTCTTCGTCGGTAAATCTGGATTTTTTACCGAAATAAATTCCACTGGTTAGTTCACGGACTATCATTATATCCATGCTATCGCCTACGATACTTTCCTTTAATGGGCAAGCCTGACTTAATTCGGGATACAGAATAGCTGGACGCAGGTTAGAAAATAAATTTAATTCTTTACGAATTTTTAGTAGTCCTTTTTCTGGTCTATCCCCAGTGGGATGATCAGCCCAACGGTTGATGTTCGGATCGCCGCCGACCGCGCCGAGTAAGACAGCGTCAGCTTGTTTACATTTTTCTATTGTTTTATCTGGCAAAGAGCAGTTCTCAGTTTCTAGGGCTACTTCACCAATCATTTGTTCGTCAATAATGAAGCCATGATCGAACTTATCACCAATTTCATGTAAGACCATAACGGCCTGCATAATTATTTCTGGACCGATACCGTCTCCAGGTAAAATTACTATTCGCTTTGTCATAAGAGAATCGCCTCCTAGTTTAATTAATTTAGTGTTATAAATTAATTTGATTATTATTATACTCAATTCTTGCAAATTTGTAAAGTGATTAATAGGCAAAAAAAAGATTCTCAATATAAAAAAACCTCCATTTTAGTGGAGGTCCGTAGCCTTTTTGATATGCATATCTTCATTATATAGGATAGGATACTACGTTAATTTTTCTATTACTACTTCAGACCTAAACCTTCTTCAATACAAGATATCATTAAGTCCATGCCAGTTATTCCGCCATCGGCCATGTACCAAACGTCGCTCGGGGTTAAATATATTATCTTATTATTTTTGTACGCCTGCGTTTGTTCTATTAATGGATTGTTGGTTTCCATTTGCTCTTTTGCTGCAACTGCTTCGGTGCCTACAGCATTGTCTTTATCTATGATGAACATGTATTCTGGATCATATTTTAGCCATGATTCATACGAAGATATGTTGCCATGGTTTACGTTTTCGTCTGCTGCTAAATTATGAAAATTCATTTCATTTACTATAATCGAGCATCGTCCTGAATTTCCTAAAGTGTTGAGTCCACCTGCGAATATTCCTAATAAGGCTGTTTTGCCGTCGGCAAACTCCGCTATTTTTTGAATCCTTGAATCATAATCAGCAATAATGCTTTCTAATTCATTTCCTACATCAAAAATTAAACTGTGATTTTGCGCCAAAGTTTTATAGCTATCCATAAAGCCTACTGTATAATCTATATATGAAGCCATGGTTGGTGCTATCATGCTTAATTCTTTATATTTGGATTTTGTTCTATCGCTTGAAAAAATTACATCCGGTTGTAAAGACATAATAGCTTCCATATCTAAATCTTTCATTCCGCCAACATTGGCAATGTCTGGATCATCAACGTATTTTTGTAAATAATCAGGAAATACTCCTTCTTTGATAACTCCCACAATTTTATCACCGAGTCCCATAGCATCTAAAAAATCCAAGGTTTGTAAGTTAAGAACCACAATTCGCTCAGGATCTTGTGGAAATTCTACTTCTATTAATTCTCCGGATTCATTCGCTACTTCTATGGTTACGTATTTATCCTCTTGACTTGTTGCCGAATAATTTTCTGCAGATACGGAGTCATTATTAAAGACAAGAGTTAACGCAAAAATGCTTGCAATACCAATTATGGCTACGGGTAAAATTTTTGAAAGTTTCATATAGACATCTCCTTTTTGATGGTTAAACGATTATTTTTAATTTCTTTACTTAGGATGTATGTACGTTGCTAGATTTTTATCGGATAGCTTTAATCCATTTTGTTAGTTCTCGTTTACTAACTATAATTTTAGCATACACTAACTTAGATTGCAATAGAAAAATTAAAATTTATCAAACTTTAGTTAGTTTTCACAAATCCAACATATCGATCCCTTCGTCAGTTCCTCGACCCCTTAGTCACTGCGTGACAGCTCCCAGCCCCTGATCTCACCGTCACTTCGTGATAGCTCTTCGACCTTTCCGTCAACTAAAGTTGACAGCTCTTTAACCTCTCCCCCGTCAGCTAAAGCTGACACCTCTTCCTAGAAGGAGAGGCTGGGCGGAGAGCCTACTTCAGGCCTAAAGCTTCTTCAATACAAGAGATCATTGAGTCCATGCCAGTTATTCCGCCGTCGGCCATATACCAAATGTTACCAGGTGTTAAATATATAATCTTATTATTTTTATACGCCTGCGTTTGTTCTATTAATGGATTATTGGTTTCTATTTGTTCTTGTGCTGAAACCGCTTCGGCCCCTACAGCAGCATTTTTGTCTAAAATAAACATGTACTCAGGATCATATTTTAGCCATGATTCATAAGCAGAAAGATTGGCGTGATCAGGATTTTCGTCTGCTGCTAAATTATTAAAATTCATTTCATTTACAATAATCGAACAACGGCTTGTGTCTCCAAGAGTGTTGAGCTTACTTGTAAAAATTCCTAGTAAGGCTGTCTTGCCTTCGGCAAACTCCGCTATTTTTTGAATTCGTGCTTGATAATCAGCAATAATTTGTTTTGCTTTATCACCTGTATTAAAAATCGCAGTGTGATTTTTAGCTAAAGTTCTGAAACTATTCATAAACCCTGCTTCATAATCTATAAACGCAGCCATGGTCGGTGCTATAGCACTTAAGTCTTGATATTTGGATTTTGTTCTATCGCTTGAAAAAATTACGTCCGGCTCTAAAGACTCAATAGCTTCCATATTTAAACTTTTCATGCCACCAACATTTACTATGTCTTCATTATCAATATATTTTTGTAAATGATCCGGAAATACGCCGTCTTTTATTACGCCTACAATTTTGTCACCTAGCCCCATCGCATCCAAAAAATCTAATGTCTGTAAATTCAGAACGACTACTCTCTCAGGATCTTTCGGAAATTCTACTTCTATTAATTCTCCGGCCTCGTTGGCTACTTTTAATGTTACAAATTGCTCCTCTAATTGGTCGGTAGCATTTGATACTTTGTATGTTACAAATTGCTTCTCCAATTGACCAGATTCATTAGATACTTTGAATGTTATAAATTGTTCCTCAAATTGACCTATTTCCTGAGATACTTTGCATTTTTCGCATGCATATATATTGTTGCTAGTAGAAGCAAGAGTGAGTGCAAAAACGCTAGCAATAGCTAATGGTAAAATTTTTGAAAGTTTCATATAGACATATCTCCTTTTTAATGGTTAAACAATTATTTTTAATTTCATGACTTCAAATGTATGTACTGTGATCGATTTTATCGGATAAGTTGAATGCTTTCTGTGAGTTATTGTTGTCTAAGCATATGTTAGCACACGCTAACTTAAATTGCAATAGGAAAATTGAAATTTATTAAAGTTTAGTTAGTTTTCACAAATTCAACTTCTCAGATTTGCAAAGTGATTAATAGTCTTTGCACTTGATCTTAGCCTTTCGTCCCCCGAAAGGCATAGGCGAGAACTTAAGAATTTTTTTACGAAGCTAACTAAGAGTGCGGGCAACCTGCTCCCCTTAGTTCATCGCTCCTAACCTCTCAGTCTTCACAACATTACAAGGTAGCGTGCACTTAAGCCTTCCTCTTGAGGAAGGTGGCCGCGAAGCGGACGGATAGAGTTGCAGCGCAGCTGCTGCACTTGACCTTTGTATTTGACCTTAGATTTTTTCAAATTCTATTCGTTAGCTTCTCTTATTTTATGTTTTTTTTCTTAAGTTCCCATGTATGCCCCCTACCCCCTCTGATTGTTTAATAATATATAGAAATTGGCTTGCCATTGAAATCAGTTATGTCAAAATTTACATTGTATAAGCTTTTTAGATTATCTTTTGTCATCACTTCATGTACCGTATCGAATTTGTATAGCTTTCCATTTTTAAATGCGCCGATATAATCTGAGTAAGCCGAAGCAAAATTTATTTCATGTAGAACTAGTGTTACTGTTTTATTTAAATCATCGCACAATCTTCTTACTAATTTCATCATGTTTGAGGAATGATATATATCCAAGTTATTGGTTGGCTCATCAAGGAATATATATTCTGTGTCTTGTGCTAAAACCATGGCGATAAAAACTCGTTGCCTTTGGCCACCGGATAATTCGTCTATGAATCGATTTTTAAAATCTTGTAGTTCCATATATTCTATGGCCATGTTTATGTGTTTTCGATCTTCTTTATTTAAATTGCTTCCAGAGTATGGGAATCGCCCAAATGCTACCAACTCAGCTACGGTTAATTTGGCCGTTATATGGTTAGTCTGAGTTAAGATGGCAATCTTTTTGGCTAACTCTTTACTGTTCCACTTTTTCAAATCTTTATTTTCCAAAAGTACTTGACCAGAATCTGAAGAAATCAGTCTCGTCATGATGTTTAATACTGTGGATTTTCCGGCTCCGTTTGGCCCTATAAAAGAGATAACCTTATTTTTAGGTAATTCGAAAGATACGTTTTCTACAACTTGCTTGCTACCGTAAAACTTATTTAAATTTTTAACTTCCAATTTCTATTCACTCTCCTTAAAATAATTAAACACCTTTATTTTTGAGTATTAAATATAAAAAATAAGCTCCGCCGAATAAGTTAACTAAAGCTGAAATTTGAGTGCTACTTCCAACTTTTATTTTTCCTTTAAAATAATAATTAAACTCCTTTATTTTTGAGTATTAAATATAGAAAATAAGCTCCACCGAATAAGTTGACCAAAGCTGAAATTTGAGTGCTAAATCCGAAAATATGTTCTATTAGGATTTGACCTCCTAGTAAAACAATTAGGCCAACAAGGAAAGAGCCGAGCATTAAATATACGTGCTTATAAGTCTTAAATATTTCTCTCGTTAAATTTGCGGCTATCAATCCTAAAAAGGATATAGGTCCAACTAAAGCAGTAGCTATAGTGATTAAAAAAGAAACGCAGAGAAGTAATTTAAGGATAGATTTATCATAATCTACGCCGAGATTAATGGTCTGAGTACGACCTAGAGAGAGTACATCTAAAATTTTTAAATCTCTAAAGAAGATTACGAAAACCAAAACTATGAGCAGAATTGAAATCATAATCAGATCAGTATTAACATGGTCAAAACCGGCCACCAACTCTGTTAAGAGAGTATCGTACTCGTTTGGATCCAGCACACGAATCATGGTATTTGAAATACTCGAGAACAGTGTACCTAGGACAGTGCCGGATAGTAAGATATAGAGAATGTTGTAGCGAGTTTTTTTAAAAAGAAATCCGTAAATAACGATAGTTAAAATAGCCATTAAGAGTACATCTATCATGAAGGTTAAATTTTTATTTAGGACTAATGGATTATCTAGGCCAACAAAGAACACTAGAGAAGTATGGATTAAAATATACAAAGAGTTCATACCCAAGAGAGACGGCGTAACGATTCTATTATTAATGATGGATTGAAAAATCATGCTAGCGTAGCCGATACAAAAAGAGCAGATTATGATAGCGATTAATTTAGGAGTTCTTATGTACATGGCGTATTCGAAAAAGTTCCAATCCACGAAAATAAATTGATATATAAATACGAAGCAAATAGCGATAAGGCTAAGTAATTGTAATTTATTTAGGAGAGATAATTTTTTTTGCATGGCTAACTCCTTTTTTATTTAATCTACGACCATGATTTAGGCGAGCAAAGAGCATCACAATAAAAATGACACTACCGATTATACCAGAAATTAATTCTATAGGAAGCTCGAAGGGCCGAATAACGATCCGACCGATGAGGTCACATAAAAGGACGAACATAGCGCCAAAAAGGGCAACGTCTAATAGACTTTTTCGAATTTTATCGCCTTTATACATAGATACGATGTTAGGAATTATTAGGCCGATATAGGAAATTGTTCCGACCGTAACGACTACACTCGCTGTTATTATGGCTGTGATGGATAGGCCGAGAAACATTATAAATTTGTAGTTAACACCTAAATTGTTAGAAAAATTTTCGCCCATACCAACGATATTAAAATAATTAGAATATATAAAAGAGATTATTAGTAATGGCAAAATTAAGAATACTATTTCGTATCGACCGGCTAAGATTAGAGAAAAGTCGCCGACAAGTAAATTGCTGAGTATTTGAGTTAAGTCGTTTTCGTATGCTATGTAACTAACTAATCCGCCAATTACGCTGTTAAACATTATGCCGATAAGGGGCACCATAACTACGTCTTTGATTTGAATTTTTTGAATGAACCAAACAAATAACCATGTACCTAAGATAGAAAATATGAATGAAAAGGTACTTCGGGTAGCCAAACTAGCACCGGGTAGCATTAACATGCTGATAACTATTCCAAGTTGCGCCGAGGATATAGTCGCACCAGTGGTCGGCGAAACGAATTTATTCATACATAGGTTTTGCATTATTAATCCGGCTACACTCATTCCAGAACCGACGCATAGAGCAGCAAAGACTCGAGGTAAGCGAGAGTTTAATAATATGATCAACTGCTTATAATCTCCAGACAATATTCCGGATAGGGATACGTCAAAAGCGCCCACAAAAATAGAGACAGCTGATAAAATTAATATGGCTACGATAATAGAAACTGTAAAGAGATAATTTTTTTTCATGAATCCTCCTTATTAAGTTAGTTAAAATTAATTAACTATCATCGTAGCATAAATGAATAAATAATGCAATATTTTTTTAGGCTCTTCAATTAGGGGACTATCAACGAAGTTAGCTGAGGGGTTCTTATGGGGTTACAGCTCCGTACTTTGCATACTAAGATTAATAACAAAAACTTTTATGCACGCTTTCTCCCTCCGTCAGCTAACGCTGACACCTCCCCCGCAATTTTTTTCTGCACATTTTTGCTCGCCTGCTGTCCTGCTATAGCCTCCCTTCGTTAGCTTGCGACAGCCCTTTCTTGCAGATTTGTAAAGTGATTAATAGGCAAAAAAAAGATTCCCAATATAAAAAACCCTCCATTTTGATGGAGGGTCGTAGCCTTTTTGGTGTGAGTATCTTCATTATATAGGATAGGATACTCAACTTAAATTTACGACTCAGACTTAACTTGGCTCTTCACATAACCAACTAGGCCATCCGCAGCCATGATCTTCTGCATAAATTCGGGAAATGCACCAGCTTGATATGACTCATTTTTTGTTATATTCTTGATTTCTCCAGTTGAAAAATTAATATCGATTTCGTCTGTTATCTCTATTTTATCGACCGCTTCTGGACACTCTAAAATGGCCAACCCGATGTTAATAGCATTTCGATAGAAAATACGAGCGAAACTTTTGGCTATGACGCATTTTATTCCGCTGGCCTTGATTGCTATTGGAGCATGTTCTCGGGATGATCCGCATCCGAAGTTTTTGCCTGCGATTATTATGTCACCGGGTTTTACTTTTTCATGAAAACTTTCGTCTATATCTATCATGGGTTCTTATGGTGCTATCGTTCCGCAATTTTTTTCTGCACATTTTTGCTCGCCTGCTGTCCTGCTATAGCCTCCCCTCGTTAGCTTGCGACAGCCCTTTCTTGCAGATTTGTAAAGTGATTAATAGGCAAAAAAAAGATTCCCAATATAAAAAACCCTCCATTTTAATGGAGGGCCGTAGCCTTTTTGGTATGTGTATCTTCATTATATAGGATAAGATATTCAGCTTAGATTTACGACTCGGACTTAACTTGGCTTTTAACATAACCAACTAGGCCATCGGCAGCCATGATTTTTTGCATAAATTCAGGGAATGCGCCGGCTTGGTACAGTTCATTTTTTGTTATATTTTTTATTTCTCCAGTGGAAAAATTAATATCGATTTCGTCTGTTATGTCTATTTTATCGACCGCTTCTGGACACTCTAAAATGGCCAAACCGATATTGATAGCATTTCGATAGAAAATACGAGCGAAACTTTTGGCTATGACGCATTTTATTCCGCTGGCCTTGATTGCTATTGGTGCATGTTCTCGGGATGATCCGCATCCGAAGTTTTTGCCTGCGATTATTATGTCACCGGGCTTTACTTTTTCATGAAAACTTTCGTCTATATCTATCATGCAGTACTTTTTTAATTCGTTTGGATCGGATGTGGCTAGGTATCTGGCCGGTATAATAACGTCCGTATCAACGTTGTCACCATATTTAAATATCATATTTTTTCTCCTTAAAAATTATTATTTTTTTGCTTTGTACTTTTCATTTGACCTTCGTAAGCGAAGCTGACGGATAAAGTAAAAGAGCGAAGCGACGCACTTGACCTTAGCCTTTCTCTTGAAGAAGGTGGCAACATTACTCCACCTTGCCACTTCGTGGCGTTCCTCCTCAAAGAGGAGGACTATACGGATGGAGTAAAAGAACGAAGCGACGCACTTGACCTTAGTAAGTGAAGCTGACGAATAAAGTAAAAGAGCGAAGCGACGCACTAAAATTAAATCACACTTGCAAATAGAGCCTTGCACTATTCCTTAGTCCACAACCCCTAAGTTTGTTTTGTACAGTGCACAACTCCATAAGCCGTCACAAAATTGCGGGACAGCGTGCACTTAAGCCTTCCTCTTGAGGAAGGTGGCAACGAAAGCTGACGGATAGAGTAAAAGAGCGAAGCGACGCATTTGACCTTCGCAAGCGAAGCTAACGAAAAATATTTATAATTTCTCTGGATTTGTAATATACCCAGTCAACGCAGACGCAGCGGCGACGGCTGGGCTGGCCAAATAAACTTCCGAGTCGGTATGCCCCATTCGGCCCACGAAGTTTCGGTTCGTCGTCGTAACGGCTCTTTCGCCGTCGGCCAAAATACCCATGTGACCACCAAGGCATGGACCACAAGTTGGTGTACTCATTACGCATCCGGCTTTAACTAAATCGGTTATGATACCTTCTTCGATAGCATCTAGATATATTTGTTGGGTGCCCGGGAATACTATGGCGCGAATACCTTTTGCGACTTTTTTTCCTCGTAAAATGTTAGCAGCCATTCTAAGGTCTTCGAGACGGCCGTTGGTGCACGAACCTATTACAACCTGATCTATTTTTATGTTCGATAGTTCGTCTGCGTCCTTTGTGTTGTCCGGAGAATGCGGACAAGCCACAGTTGGATTGACTGAACTTAAGTCGATTGTTATTTCTTCATCGTAGTTAGCATCTGGATCTGCTTTGTAGACAATATAATCTCTATTGGTGCGACCTTTCAAATATTCTACGGTGATTTCGTCTACTTCAAAAATTCCGTTTTTTGCTCCTGCTTCTATCGCCATATTGGCCATAGTTAGTCTAGAATCCATGGATAAATTTTTAACGCCATCGCCTACAAATTCCATGGATTTGTATAGAGCACCGTCTACGCCAATTAGGCCGATTATGTGAAGGATTATATCTTTTCCGGAAACATATTTTCTTGGCGCGTTTATTAGATTAAATTTTATTGCTGCTGGCACTTTAAACCAGGATTTTCCTGTAGCCATACCTGCGGCCATATCTGTGCTTCCGATTCCGGTTGAAAAAGCGCCGAGAGCACCGTATGTGCAGGTGTGAGAATCGGCACCGATTACGACATCGCCAGGGACAACTAGGCCTTTTTCTGGAATTAAAGCATGTTCGATGCCCATTTCACCAACTTCAAAATAATTTTCTATATCTTTATCGAGTGCAAATTCTCTTACGCATTTACATTGTATTGCTGCCTGAATATCTTTGGCTGGAGTAAAGTGATCCGGAACTATCACTACTTTAGATTTATCGAATACGTCTGTGATACCTATTTTGTTAAATTCGGTTATGGCCACGGGTGTTGTTATATCATTACCTAAGACAAGATCTAATTTTGCTTCAATCAATTGTCCGGCCTCAACGAAATCCAAGTCGGCATGTGCAGCTAAGATTTTTTGGGTCATTGTCATGCTTTTCATGATAAAAACTCTCCTTTTATATTATAGATTATATTATCGATTTTCTTCAAAAACCATATTATTTATCGCAGAAAGATAAGCTAAAATACTTGCTTCTACAATGTCTACACTAATGCCGTATCCGTTATAAATATTGCCTTCAATATTTTTTAATTTTACGTAAACTTCACCCTGCGCATCTGTTCCACCAGTCACGGCCGAAATCAAAAAATCCTCTAAAACGAAAGCCTTACCAATTAAATGATCTATAGCATGGTAGGAGGCATCAATCGGCCCATAGTAAGATGAAGCGACTTCTTCTAAGACTTCGGATTCATTGGTTATCAAATTTGTATAAATAAGTTTCATGCTCGAAGTTGTAGTTATCGTATTGCCGGAATTAATTACGAAACAATCTAGCTTGTAAGTCTGAGGTACTTGAACATTTCTTCTCATAGCAAGCAATTGGATATCTAAATCGGTGACATTTTTCTTTTTATCGGCAAGAGACTTAAAGCTATCGAATAAAGAGTTAACATCATTTTCGGGGAATTTAAATCCAAGTTCATGCAGTCTATCAACGAAAGCATGCTTGCCGGAGTGTTTACCTAAGACCATGCGTTTATCAGCGAGGCCGATAGATTTAGGGGTCATAATTTCGTAAGTTAATTTATTACTCAACATACCATGTTGGTGTATGCCAGACTCATGAGCGAAAGCGTTATCACCAACGATGGCCTTATTCGGCTGAACTTTAACGCCCGTAAGATTAGTTAAGAGCTTGCTAGTTGGATAAATTTCCTGAGTATTAATATTAGTTTGGTAAGGATAAACATCTGGCCTAGTTTTCAAATTCATAATAATTTCTTCTAACGCAGCATTCCCGGCTCGTTCGCCAATACCATTGATAGTACATTCTACTTGATTAGCACCGGCTTGGATAGCGGATAAAGTATTAGCCACACCCATACCAAGATCGTTATGACAATGAATGGATAGATCGACATTTTCGATACCACGAACATTTTCTTTTATGCCCTTTATGAGGTTGTAAATTTCTAAAGGAGATGTATAGCCGACGGTGTCCGGAATGTTAAGGACTGTAGCGCCGGATTTTATGGCTTGTTCTAAGACTTTGTATAAAAATTCCGGTCTAGAGCGCGTAGCGTCTTCTGCGGAAAATTCTATGGATTGACAGAATTTTTTAGCGTACTTCACCATTTCGGCTGTTATTTCTAATATATCCTGTTCGGTTTTTTGTAGCTTGTACTTCATGTGAATGTCAGATGTAGCGATAAAAGTATGGATTCTCGGATATGCTGCGTGTTTCAAAGCTTCGGCCGAGGCATCGATATCCTTCTTTAAGGCACGAGAAAGGCTAGCTACTTCTGCATTTTTTATTAATTTTGCAACTTCAACTACGGAGTTAAAGTCTCCTTTGGATGCTATAGCAAAGCCGGCCTCGATGATATCTACACCTAATTTTTCGAGTTGAAAGGCCATTTCTATTTTTTCCGAAAGGTTCATGCTATAACCGGGTGCTTGTTCTCCATCACGTAATGTTGTATCAAATATTTTAATCATATTTTTCACCCTTTTTTAAGTCTATTTTATATTTTATAAGTCGTTAAACCTGCGAAAGTCAAGTGCGAAGTGCGGGGCGACCAAAATTGTGATAAAAAATTGCGGGGAAGCGGCCCTGCTCCTCTTCCAGGCATACATGGGAACTTAAGGTCAGTTACTGCTTACTACGCCCTCTGTCTTCACAAAATTGCGGGGAAGCGGTGCCTCCCTCCGGGAGGGAGGTGGCCGCGAAGCGGACGGAGGGAGAAAGCGTGCCTACAAATTTTAGTTACTAATCTGAGTTGTCATTTTGCACTTTTCTCTCCGTCATTTTGTGACTTCTTAAGTTCCCGGCTATGCCCCTTCCAGGGGAACTGTCAGCGCAGCTGACTGAGGGGTTCTACAAGTTGTGCTTACTTCGTTTTAATTCCTCAGTTTATTTTGTTGCAGGTGCACTCCCACTTCAGTTTGCACAAAATTGGAGGTTATATTAGTTCCAAATCATTTTATCACGTAATTCTTTACCTACTACTTCGACGTTATGTTCTTGTTCTTGTTTACGTCTAGTATTAAAAGTTGGGCGGTTATTTTTATTTTCAGCGATCCAATTTTTAGCGAAAGTACCGTCTTGGATTTCGGATAAGACTTTTTTCATTTCTTTTTTAGTTTCGTCGGTTATGATTCTTTGGCCGATTGAGTAATCACCGTATTCTGCAGTATCAGAAATGGAATAACGCATGAAATTTAATCCACCTTTGTTGACTAGGTCAATGATAAGTTTCATTTCATGAACGCATTCGAAGTAAGCACTTTCTGGCTGATAGCCGGCTTCTACAAGAGTTTCGAATCCAGCCTTCATAAGTTCAGCAACACCGCCACAAAGAACAGCTTGTTCTCCAAATAAGTCGGTTTCGGTTTCTTCTTTAAAAGTAGTTTCTAGGATACCAGCTCTGGCCCCACCGATTCCAGCCGCATAAGCTAGGGCGATGTCCTTTGCGTTGCCGGTAGCGTCTTGGTAGACAGCGATTAAACATGGTACGCCTTTACCAAATTCGTATTCGCTACGAACTGTATGGCCCGGACCTTTTGGAGCTATCATAATAACGTTAACGTCTTTTGGTGGCTCAATTTGCTTGTACTGAATGTTAAAACCATGAGCGAATGCTAAAGTTTTACCAGCGGATAAACCAGGCTCGATACTTTCTTTATAGATAGAAGGCTGTTTTTCATCGTTAACCAAGATCATGATTAAATCAGCAGCTGCTGACGCGTCTTTGGCCGTCATTACTTTTAGACCAGCTTCTTCTGCTTTTTTCCAAGATGGACTACCGTCGTATAATCCTACGATTACATCGAATCCGGATTCATGAAGGTTTAGAGCATGGGCATGGCCTTGGGAGCCGTAGCCGATTATAGCTATTCTTTTATCCTTTAATATAGTTTCATTGCAGTCGCTTGCGTAAAATAATTGTGCCATTTTTAAAAAACTCCTTTAAGTCAAATTTTTAAAATTTTACTATAATACATTTCTTATTTTAACAATCTAAAAATGCAATGTCAAGCACCGTAGCCGTTAAATTTATTGCAGATTACTCTCTAGCCTTCCTTCGCAATTTAGCAAAACTGATGAAAGGAGCAAGTCAAGGGGCTACCGTTCCGGAGACTCCAACGAAGTAGAAACATTATCTAAGTTGTTGACCAAGGGGCTGTCGCATTAATAACCTAAAAATTACCCGTTCACCAACCCCATTAGTTAGCTAAATTCAAGTTTGTAACTTTTTTTATTTTAAAGATTAAAGGATTACGTTCTGGTTCCGTCATCTGGTGACAGCTCTCGGCGACAACTCACATAGAAAACAAAATTGCGGGACAGCGGTGCCTCCCTCCGAGAGGGAGGTGTCAGCGTAAGCTGACGGAGGGAGAAAGCGTGCATACAAAGTTTTATTGCTTTAAAGTAAATTGTAAATTTTGCAAGTTTAAATCATTTTTCTATCATATGCGACAGTCCCTACTACGAAGTGACTGAGAGGTTAGCTTATCACATCAGGCATCCAATAATTGCGCCTAAAACTATTCCAAGATAGATGATAGCATTCAATTCTTTTTGGACTACTTGTAAAATCAGCTGTTCTAATTTTGCAGGCGAATAATTCTTAACCTTTTCCTCTATAACTTGCGCTATATTAATTTTCTGCAATATAGATTCTACTTGGGTATCAATAAATTTTGTATATATTTTGTTTGCCATATCTGTTATTAGGTCTTCATACTCCATTAATTTTTGTGCAAATTCTGACATTGGTTGATCGAAGAACTTGTCCACTTCTTCGGTTGTAGAATTGAACACATAATCATAAATTCTGTCTCGAATAAATTGGTTGATAAGCTCTTTGGCCTTTTCAGAGATGGTAGCAATAAAAGAGTCGCCGACAAACATTTTTAGAGGGCCTAAGTGATCTTTGAGAGCATTCAAGATTTCGTTTACGATTACTTCGCTTATGTTGCTATTTTGTATGCTCTTTGTTATAGCAACGGATATGTTCTCTACAGCGATAGATTTATAGAAATTTATATCCTGTATTTGTAGATCCGATTCTAGATACTCTTGTAAGGTTACCTCTATTTCAGATAAGCTGTCCATGAAAGAATGGATAGAATGAGATATACAAGAATATATTTCTGGCGAACGAAGCTTGGATTTCAAAATCTCTAAATCCAGCAACTCACTTTCTACAACTCGTCCTATTTCGGCCGCAATCCTTTTTTGTTCTTTCGGTATCATTCCGGGCGTAAATGGCATGGTCTTGCCAAATATAACTATTGGCCTAAGTGGTCTAAATAGCATTTTGATGGCTAGGCTGTTTGTTACAAATCCGATAGCGCCACCGACAATTGGACCGATTAACATTTCTACTTCAAACATTTTTTTACTCCTTAAATAAATTTTATATAAAGTATTTCCACTTTGTTTATATTTAATAATATGTAGAAAAATTTCTCAATAAGCTACACTGATAAGTACACTCCTCAGTCAGCTTTCGCCATTGCTTAAAAAATATTTGTTTTTTTTCATAATATCTCCTTGACTCTTAAAGATACCTTTTAAATATTTTATAAAGGAAAAACGAGTTTATATATGCTGTTAGGGCAAATCCGAAGAAGAACCAACAGAATGAGTATAAGGGTAAAAGGGCTGTATCAACGTATGTTAAGCTGATCGGAAATACTGAGATAATAATCAGCAAAAAGGTAGTCGGCAAATTTGTGATAATAAAGATTAAACTATTTTTAGATAAGTTTAGCAGAGAATTTTCAAAGGTAGCTATAACCGGAAATATGTAAATGCTAAGCATTAAAATTAGGATCATAATAAAAACAGTCATATAAAGCAAAGGTTTTAAATCGAGATAAATAGTGAAGCGTAAATTACAGAGTAAAATGGCGGCGCAAATTAATATGCTAATCCATGCAGTAGAGGATTGAATAAAATTAAGTTTAAAGCTAGCGAAATAAGTTTTTATAATTGACGTTTTATGTTGGCCTTTAATAGTTTTTAAGCTACAGCTATAT
>LNZM01000026.1 GCA_002007295.1 Candidatus Epulonipiscioides saccharophilum
ATGCTAGAATTTGTGATTTAAGAGTTTATTAAGGTTAATCTTAATGGATTGGACAGGTGTTTTAAAGAGTTGATTAACATTAAAATGTTAAAAAATTATGGTGATCCGTATGCTAGAATTTGTGATTTAAGAGTTTATTAAGGTTAATCTTAATGGATTGGACAGGTGTTTTAAAGAGTTGATTAACATTAAAATGTTAAAAAATTATGGTGATCCGTATGCTAGAATTTGTGATTGAAGGGTGTATTAGGGTTTAACTGTAGGCTATCAGGGAAAAATTTTCTAATAAGTTGAAACAAAATTATCCGAAAATAGAAGTAAAGAAATTAGAAAAAGATGTAGTCTACGGAGTAGCAATAATAACTCGTATTAATGGGTCAACAAATTTAAGAACTGATTGAAGGCTTGTATAAATTTAAATAATATAATATAATGACATTGTTGCATTATAAATAAAAATTAATAGGAAGTGTAGGAAAATATTATTATGAAAAAATACGATTTTATTGTAGTTGGTGGAGGAATGTCCGGAATTTGTGCAGCAATCAGTGCAGCAAGAAATGGTGTAAAAACAGCGTTAGTGCATAACAGGCCGGTTTTAGGCGGAAATGCTAGTAGCGAAGTAAAAGTTAGCATAAACGGAGCAGGAAGAGTTGGAAACTTTAGACATGCAATGGAAAGCGGAGTTATATTAGAAATTTTATTAAAGAATAAAAAATTTAATGTAGGGCATTCGTTTAATATTTTGGATCATATAAATTGGGAATTTGTGAAAAATGAGTCAAATATAGATTTGTATTTGAATACTAGTATGATGAGTGCTGATGTAGAAAATGATAAAATTAAAAGTATAAAAGTATTTCAGGTTACAACACAGAAAGAATTTGAATTAGCAGCTGATTTATTCTGTGACACAACCGGAGATGCGAACTTAGCTTACGAATCGGGGGCGGATTATACTATAGGACATGAGGCTCGTTCAACCTATAATGAATCTTTAGCGCCGGAAGAAGCTACCGAGCATACAATGGGAAGTACGCTTTTATTTACAACGAGAGATTTGGGTAAGCCTGTAAAGTTTAAGTGTCCAGAATGGGCTTATAAGATGACGAAAGAATATATAGGAAAAAGGTGTGTTCATGAGCTTAGTAATGGATATTGGTGGTGTGAAGTAGGTGGTGATGGCGAATTATCCACAACGGAGGATGCAGAAGAGATAAGAGACGAATTAATAAAATATGCTTATGGTATATTTGACTATATTAAAAATTCTGGTGATTATCCTGAAGCAGAAAACTTAATGTTGGATTGGTTTGGAGCTGTACCAGGTAAAAGAGAATCCAGAAGAATAATTGGAGATTATGTATTGAACCAAAATGATTTAGAAGCTCATAAAAGATTTTCGGATACGGTTGCTTATGGTGGGTGGTCGATGGATGATCATATTGTAGGAGGAATAAGAGCCAAAGTTTGGGAGAAAGCACATAAAAATGATGAAGGAGGATCTATATGGCATCCAGTAACGGATGTGTATACGATACCTTATAGAAGTTTATATAGTAGAAATATTAAAAATTTATATGCTGGAGGAAGGTGTTTTAGCGTATCTCATATGGCAATGAGTTCTACAAGAGTAATAGGGACATGTTCGGTAATAGGTCAAGCCATAGGTACGGGGGCAGCGATAGCAACTAAATATAAAATTTTGCCAAGAGAAGTGAATGAGCATATGAAAGAGCTTCAGCAATTATTGATAAAGGATGATGCTTATTTGCCGTTTATCAAAACAGAAGATAAAGAGGATTTAATTTCAAATACGGATTGTAAGATTACAGCATCAAGTTATCAAGAAAATTGTGGACCAGAAATGGTTAATTCAGACTTTGCTAGAAGGATTTATGATGATGAAAATGCATGGGTTTCACAACAAATGGCTGAGGATGGCGAATTTATAAAAGTAGATTTTGAAAAGACAACGCAGATAAAAGAAATAGTGCTTAGATTCGATCCAGATTTTAATAGGACCGTAGCTACGAGTATAGCAGAAACGCACCGAAATAGACAGGTAGAAGAAATGCCGTATCAATTGGTTAGAGATTATAAGATAGAATTTTTTAAGGATGGAGAAAAAGTTAAAGAATTAGAGGTTGACGATAATTACCAAAGAGTGAATGAGCATTATGTAGAGTTAAATGTGGATTCTATTAAGATTACGGTTTTAAAAAATTATGGTGATCCGTATGCTAGAATTTGTGATTTAAGAGTTTATTAGGATTTATCCGCAATGAATCGGACAGTTGCTTTAAAAAGTTAGATTAACAGTATTAAAAATTATGGTGATCCGTATGTTAGAATTTGTGATTTAAGAGTTTATTAGGGTTTATCCGCAATGAATTGGACAACTGCTTTAAAAAGTTAGCTTAACAGTGTTAAAAATTATGGTGATCCGTATGCTAGAATTTGTGATGTAAGAGTTTATTAAGGTTTATTCGTAATGAATCGGATAACTGCTTTAAAAAGTTAGATTAACAGTGTTAAAAATTATGGTGATCCGTATGCTAGAATTTGTGATTTAAGGGTTTATTAAGGTTTATCCGCAATGGATCCGGACAACTGCTTTAAAAAGTTAGATTAACAGTGTTAAAAATTATGGTGATCCGTATGCTAGAATTTGTGATGTAAGAGTTTGTGAGGGTTTATCCGCAATGAATTGAACAACCGCTTTAAGGAGTCAGAAACTAATAGAGCGGTTGTTTTTTTTATTATTAAGATTTTATTTAGTTATTTAGGTTGATTTTGAAAAAAATCATATAATTCAATATTTGTACAGTACCAAATATCATCATGGCCGCTTAATAGCTGAGCGCATTTTTCTATCCGATCCCAATCATTGTTCATATCAAATTCATAACTATGGCCCCATATACACAAAAGGCTGAGTCCTTCACTATCTGACTTTAAAAACTGGTCTATTAAATCAAATAGTTCTTCATTCTTATGATGCGCCGTAGGTTGCCATTTATACCAATTGCAAGGTATTGAAAAATCCAAAGTACTATTTACTACTCGGCCATAGACTATTTGGTTTTGAGACATTATCTCTATCGATTCATCATCAACTTGGCCAAAGGCATAGGCCATACCTCGAATATTGCATTCAAACAATTCTTCCAGAGTTTTTTTATCGTTAACTATTTCATGAAATTTTTGATCGTATGACGTTATTTCGGGTAAACGTAAATGATCTACGCCATGGCAAGCCACTTCGTGTCCGGCATATACTTGCTTCGCCTCTACAGCTGTAAAATGCTTTATCGCAAAATTATATTTCTGCATGATGGATTCGATGCCAAAAAGGCCCGAGTTAATATTAAAAGTACATTTTAGATTATATTTGTTGAAAATATCTACTAGTCTTTTATCCTGTAAAATACCGTCATCGTAACTAAAAGTTACGGCTTTTTTTGCTCCGTTTGGATACATAAAAATTTCCCCTTTTTTAAAAAATTTTATCCTGAAAATTTTATTTAGTCAAGGAGATTCTTTCAAGGTTGTTGAAATGAAGAGACTTGTACTAACAAATAAATTCTGAGCATAGAATTTATATTAGTTAAATATATAAGGAGGAATTTATGTTGGAGGATCAAAAACATCATAAAGTTAAAGACGAAAAGTATGAAAGTAAAAAAGTAAATACTAAAAGTCAAAAATTTAAAAAAGTAATGTCTTACTTATTAACATTAGGGTTAGGTGGAGTTATAGGGGGTGGTATTTATTGGACAATAGATGGTATAAAGTCTAGTGAATCAATAGAAGAATGGGTACTAAATTTGTCAAAAGATGTTAAAAAAATAATTGGAATTGATAGTATTATGGATATAGAAGAGCCGCCGGAGCAGAGTAATATAGAAATTGTAAGAACGTATACTATGCCATTTTTAGAATGCAATGCAGTAAAAATTTTAGCGTTAACTTTATTTAATGAATTAGCTCCTGAAAAGTATGGGGATAATTGGTATGATATATATTATAGGACATTGGAGCAAGATCCAAGGTTTGATTTTTTTACGATAGAAAATTCTAGTAAAATTATGACACATGGGCAAACAGCATTGCTGATTGAGAATATACTAGGAGACAAATTTAATTTAGTAATAACTGAAGATGCAGAAAAGTTAAATATAAGTTTAATAGAATTTTATAATGCTTATCAAATGGTTTTGGATAAAATAGGACGATCCTATGAGTTATCAATAGAAAGGATAGATATACTGAAGACAACAGGCAAAGAAAATGGTCTTCAAGCATGGACGACGCAAACATCTAAAGGTATATATGGATATCATGGATTGATATTGGAGCCGTTGATAGGAAGTAATTTAGAAGTGATAGTAAAAGGAAAAGATATAGTTGGAATATTAGAAATTAGAAAAGGCGTTATAGAAGATGAGCGACAATTTGAGGATAGGGTATTAAAGATTACAGGGGATTATATAGAGTTTGAGCAAAGTGGAAAAGTATTTTTAGATGAAGACACGAGTATAGATTTAGGCAATCTATGTTCAGGAGCAAAGGTAAGCTGTGTAACAAAGAATAATAGATTAGAAAAATTAGCTGTTATAAATTCTTTTCCTCTTAAAAATATTAGAGTAGTTATTAGTAAGGATGGACAACAAGAGTATTATCATGATAAGGTACAAATTACAGCTAAGAGTAATACACAAGTTACATATAATAATCAAATTATAGATTATTTACCTAATCAAGTAATTGATTTAGATGCTCTTAATCTGTATGTTGGCGAAAAGGTAGTCCTTGGAAAGTTGTATAATGATACTTATAAAATACATTCTATAACAAGAAAGGGAATTAATCCGACATATGTTGGTTCTATAGAAATTTATAAGGAAGAAGAAGGCTACGTGATAGTAAATGAAGTTGATTTAGAAAATTATGTGGCCCGAGTGATAAATAGTGAGATGCCGAGTTATTTTGGGGTAGAAGCGTGTAAAGTACAAGCTATATGTGCAAGAAGTTATGCTATAAGAGAGGGATCGGATAGTGAGTTTTTAGGCTATGGAGCTAATGTAGATGATACGGCAAAAAGTCAAGTGTATAATAATATAGAGGTGAACGAGATAGCAAAAGAAGCTACAAGACAGACTAAGGATCAGGTATTAATTTATGAGAACAGTATAGTTAGTGCAAATTTTTATAGTACATCTAGTGGGAACACGGCTAATTTTGGAGAAGTGTGGGCGCAAGAAATTTTTCCAACACAAACACCAGAGTATTTAGCATCTACGATTCAATATTGGGATGCAGGGAAGATTTATAACATGAAAGACGAAGAAGATGCTTATGAATTTTTTAATTTATCTAAAGATGAAATATCAGCATTTGATGATCATGCTGTTTGGTTTAGGTGGACGGCTAAGTTTGTAGCAGAAGAATTGAGTAAAACAATAAATAATGCTTTAAAAAATCTTTCAGAAAGTCAAAAAAAGCATGTAAAATTTATAAATGAAGAGAAAGAAGAGCATAAATTAGTTTATGATATAGGCGATGTTTGGGATATGTGCGACACGTTTATCACTGAAAAGGTGATACAGGATTTAATAGCTATTATTTAGGCTATATAAATTCGAGAACTATTTAACTGAGAGGATCAAATGACTGGAGTAACGATCAGAAAGGGTCCCCTTTGATACTGCGAGGAGTATTTGAAATGTTAAGATTTTAGATATTCTATAGCTCGCTAAAGTCATCTGAGTTACAACCCTAAGTAAGAAAGAATAAAAATTCTTATAGGAAATCCGAACCAGAGGTGGTCGAGTTGTATATAGGGTGGAAGGCTATAAAAATACTATGGTTAGAATGAAATTAAGTCTGACGAACTTTCGAAGGTACGGCTCTAAAATAATCGCATAAGTAGAAATGCTTATGACCTAAAAAAGGTAGAGATTGAGGATAAGTAAGAGTGTATTCTATGAAAATCCTTATAATGTTACAGGCATTATCCAGATCTCAGAGCTATAGAAAGGACCTAACGTATTATGTAAAGCTAAGTTAAATGGAACGTGGTAAGTTACCTACATGGAGAACTTAACTTTGAGGAAGTGGTTACATGGGGAAGTGTTGATACTAAAACATGTATTTAAGGTAATGAAAGCAGGGCCACAGTACCGAAGAAGCTATGATAATAAATAGTGGAGGGATAGGCCCAAGTCAAATGAAACAAGTATACAAGAATTATAAATTAAGTTATTATAATATATATATAAGGATCATTTGATGGAACGCCGTGTGCAGTGAAAGTTGCATGCACGGTGTGGTGCAGGGGGTGCGACAAGAAGCAACTTCTTTCGCAAGTGTCAGTACAGGTAAAACTGTTACCCTAGTTGCAAAGGGTATTCTCACTCGAAACTGCGTCTTTAGTAATGAAGATGTAGGTTGCATGAGAGAAAGCCTAATCTAGGATTTAGTATCCATAATCCTAGAGGGCAAGAGAAAGAATGGTATGGTTAATGTAAGTGAACCTTTATAAGCATCGTCATCACAGTCGATAGCTGGGATATAATTGCTATCGTTTAATAGGCAGGGAATACATCGTCCCCTAAAATGTATTTGACGCAACCAATATGCCTATCGGTGTATAGAAGGAACCTAACCCATTCGTATCTGGCAGAAGTTGAACTTGGTAAACCCTATAGAGTCCATCTATGATGGTAGGCTAACCGTAAGGAAAGCGGAATCCTCTAGAGGGTAAAGGAAGTTAGAAAAAGCAAATGTCACTAAACCGAAAGGTCACAGGAACGAAAATAACTGGGTGGATAATATACGCTAGTATATTCTCGAAAGAGAGCTGACTTCTAACTGGTGTACAACATGAAAATAAAGCGTAAAGTAAATTTTTTTAAAGAGAGGTAAAAGACGATGAATACTTCAAATAAGAAGTCCGCACTACCTAATATTACCGATTGGCAACAAATCAATTGGATAGAGGTCGAAAGGTATGTAGAAAAATTACAACAACGAATATATCATGCCGAAAGTCTTGGAAATAAACGTAAGGTCAGAGACCTACAAAGAATGCTAA
>LNZM01000027.1 GCA_002007295.1 Candidatus Epulonipiscioides saccharophilum
TTTTCTATTTTTATTTTTACTAATTTGTTATATATGATAAGACTTTTTCAAAAAAAATTAATATACGTTTTTGTTACACAAAAAAAGGTCTACTCATTATTAAGTAGACCTTTTCTATTTTTATTTTGTTTTATTCAAAAAAATCTTTTAAAGTTGGTATTACTTCATCCTTGGCGGAATACTCTTCATTTAAATCTTCATAGAATTTTTTTACTATTTCTATGTCGTTGGTGTATACAAATCCTTTATAATCTTTGCTTGGAATTGCACGATTACGTAAATAGCTATCGATTAATCTTGGCATGTCGCAATAAAATTTATCTATCTTACTAGATGTAAGCAAGCTATCTAAAATATATCGGCCAAAGCCGTAGCCTCTATTGTCCTCGGTGATGTATAAAGCTTTAATTTTTCGTTCGTCCGATTTCGGATTGGATGCTAACATTACACCTACAGTTTCTTGTATTTCATCTAAATAAGCAACAATAATTAAATCTTTATCATCCACATCTTTGCTTTCTACATCAAAGACTTTATTGTTTCTATTTGCAAATTTAATTAATCTTAAAATTACTGCGTTATCCATGTCAAGTCGAGTATCAGCATTTTTATAGTCATCTACTGTTATGCTAGCAAATAAAAGTTTATTTTTACTTCTATAATCTTTTAGTTTTTCTTTGTCTTCTGCGTGTAAAGTTTGATACTTCGCTATTTTATATTTTATAATTAAATTATTCAGTTCCACTTTAGAAAGTTTTTTCGGCGCATTCTTTAAAATAAAGTCTATTTCATCAAACATATCCGTTTGGTAACTAATATCTGCATATTCTGCTTCGGCCCATTTTTTGTTTTGAACACCAACTGATGTATTAACCTTTTCTATAAATTTATTTTCGTCAAACTTCAAAAAGTCAAAGAAACCCATATGTTATCTCCTCCACAATTATATTATAATAAGAACTTGTCCAATCTTATGTAAATATAATACAACATTTTTTATAATTAGTCAATGGTTTTTTAATATTTTTCGGCAAAAATCTTCTAAAATCATTACTTTTTCTCATCTTAATTGCTATATCGGCCCAGATGGATTTAATCTTAATAGCTAGCCAAAATTACTTCAATCACCTAAAAAATCACTAGACAAAACTTATATTATGTGTTACAATGTTAGCCTAAATTTTCAATCGAGCTAGTAAATATCAAAATTTTGGAGGCGTTTATGAAAATTTTAGTTACAGGTGGTACAGGTTATATCGGAAGTCACACGGTTGTATTATTAATTCAAGAAGGCTACGAAGTAATAATACTGGACAACTTATCTAATTCAAAAATAGAAGTATTGGATAGCATAAAGGAAATTACAAACATAAAACCGCAATTCTACCAAGTAGATTTATTAGACTACGATGGAGTAAAAAAAATATTTCAAGAGAACGAAATCAGTGGAGTAATTCATTTTGCAGGACTAAAGGCCGTCGGCGAATCTGTCAGAATACCTTTGGATTATTATAATAATAACATAACGGGTACATTGAATTTATTAAGAATAATGAATGAGCATAATGTCAAGAACATAATTTTCTCTTCATCAGCAACAGTGTACGGTATGAATAACGAATCGCCATTATATGAAACAATGCCACTTTCAACGACGAATCCGTATGGAGCCACAAAGCGAATGATAGAAGATATCATGAGAGACTTATATGTTTCTGACAATGAGTGGAGCATCGTTCTTTTAAGATATTTCAATCCGATAGGTGCACATGAATCAGCATTAATAGGAGAGAATCCAAACGGCATTCCAAATAATTTATTACCTTATATAGCATTGGTAGCGGTTGGCAAACTAGATCACTTAAATGTATTTGGTAACGATTACGATACGATAGACGGAACAGGGGTTCGAGACTATATACATGTAGTCGATTTGGCCATGGGTCACATCAAAGCATTAAAGTACGCCATGGATCACACCGGTGCAGAAGCTATCAATCTCGGCACAGGCAACGGAACTAGTGTTTTAGAAATTGTAAAGGCTTTTGAATCAGCCTCTGGTCAACATATAGAATATGTAATTCAGCCAAGAAGACCTGGTGATGTGGCTACTTGTTTCGCCAACTCAAATAAAGCAAAAGAACTATTAGGTTGGTCAGCTACAAAAAATATTAATGATATGTGCGTTGACGGTTGGAATTTTATTGCTCATGTAACTAATAACTAAATTTTTAAAACTCCCTAGGTTATCCGACTAGGGAGTTTTTTGCATTAACAATTCCAAATATTAAATTCTAGATGACAGAAATGCGATGTAAACTTGTAAAATTTACAATTTACTTGAAAGTAACAAAATCTTGTATGCACGCTTTCTCCCTCCGTCAGCTTACGCTGACACCTCCCCCACAATGTTGTGAAGACGAAGAGGGCACCATTTCCCCGCAATGTTGTGACTAAGATTCTTAAGTTCCCGGCTATGCCTAGAAGAGGAGCAGGGCCACTTCCCCGCAATTTTGTGACAACTCCCTTTCCAGCGAAGTAAGAACAATATCTAAGTTGTTGACCCCTGCAATTTTGCAATAGCCTCTGTCACGAAATGACTGAGATTTTTAATTAATAATTATTAACGACTTCCATAGCAATTTTGGCCCAACGAGTTAATCTAGTTGGGTCATTTTTTAATGTAGACACATCTTTTAATAATAATTCTACATTTAATCCATAACTTTTAGCTATTTCACAAGTTTGTATTAAATCCTTTCTTATTAATTCAGAATCGAAATCCGGCATCGCTAAATACGCTGGTGTTGGTTTAACGGACATAATTATTTTCGGATCCAAATTTTGTGCAAACTTCTCTTTATCGCTCCATGGGCTACAAGAGACTTTTCTTAAATTAGGGATTTTTTGAACTATATCCAAGCGATCATCCAGTCTTTCACAGCAACCATAATAAAACATTCCAAATTCTTTAGCTATCTTCGAAATATACGGTATTTCGAATTCTTCGGTCACGGCTGGAGAAGTACTAGTAAACAATTGGGCCATGGCGCATGCCCACGTATTATAGGACAGAGGCTCTTTAGTAGAAACAAAGTCTGGGAGTAATTCGTCGGTATAAATAGGCGAGCAGTGACAATAGTTATTGGATACAGCAGCTAGCTTAAGCTCATTCATTTGTTTTATGCCAGCCAAAGCAGAATTAGTCAGCCTGTCCATTAGGGCATGAAGAAATTCGGGTTGATCAATTAACTGATAATATATTTCTTCTACGCTCATCATTTCGGCTAATATATCCCAAAATGCCGTCCTAATATTTGCACCACCTTCTTGATGAATAGGGATTATATCGCCGATTAAATTTTCAACCAAGTCTTTGTTTTCTACTGAGAGTTTTTCATTCAAAGTAATTTTCATTTCTTTGATTTTGTCTAAATCTTCAAAGTCTTCAAATTGATTTATAAATGCATGAGATTTTACGCTATTGTTAGGATCTGTTGCTAATATTTTTTGCTCAATCTTTAAACCATATCCTGTGTTGTTTACTGCATAAGGTATTTTTAATACCGGCTCTAACGGCATATCCGTTTGGTAATTATTCCATCTATAAATTTCTCGCCTAAAAAACATTTCTACATTATTTCTTAAAAATTTATTCTCGCACTTCAATTTTAAAAACTCATCTCCGGCTACTAGCTCATTCCATGGTAACTGAAATATCGTTACTATTGGCCGAACTTTGTCTTTGCGATTAAAAGCTTTTATTAAATTCATGGTTTCTTTTTGTTTTGCCAACGTTGCTATTTCCATATACTCAGTTGCTAGTTGTCTTAAAATCTCTTTATCCGTCATAATTATATAGCCCCTTTCAAGATATAAGAATGAATTATTATAACATATTTTTATGTATCGGACTATTTCAATTTATTGTTTTTTGCTACAACATTAGTTTAGAGTATCTAAATATTCTTCCAATGTAAGCTCCTTTTCATAAATTTCTTTTGCTACTTCTTTGCCCACAAATCTATAATGCCATGGTTCATGTTGCATTCCAGTAATTTCAGTCTTTCCTTCTGGATATCTTAATATAAATCCATATTTATAAGCATTTTCTTCTAACCAATCGTATACTTCTCTACTTGTAGAGTTTACCCAATCCCCACCTATATCCACAGCTATCGCTGCTTCATGTTCACTACATCCTGGCAAGGCCACACAATGGTTGGTTAATGCTACAGCTTCATCCATACTTAAGCTTTGCGATAAATACATATTGATTCGATCATCATACAATTTTTGTTGCTCTTCATTTGTTATGTATCCACTATTTACTCTTGGGTATACTCTTTCATTTCTTGCATTGTCAAACATTTCTTGCAACGATGGGTATATTCTTTCATCTACTTTATATCCGTTAAATAACGTCACAAATTCCATAGTATAGTTTTCGGACAACGGATTATTATTATTGATTAAAATTAAATTCCATTCAACTGGTTTTTCTCTTTTTTCTACATTCTCTTTCACCATAACTATTTTCTTTGAGATTATATTGTTTTCAGCCAATTTTTGATCTACTGCATTGTCCTTAGCCAAAATTGAATCTACTGCATTGTCCTCAGCCAATTTTGGATCTACTGCATTGTCCTCAGTCAATTTTTGATCTATTGCATTGTCCTCAGCCAATTTTGGATCTACTGCATTGTTCTCAGGCAATTTTGAATCTACTGCATTGTTCTCAACTAATTTTGGATCTTTTTCATCTTTTTTAATTAATTCTAATTCTGGATATGCTATATCTTCTTTAAATCTTTGCGGATTTGTTATATCATTTCTCACTAATTTCAAATCTGTTACATTTTCTTTAATTGTTCGTGGACCCATTATGTTATTGCTAACTAATTTTAGATTTGTTTCATTTTCTTTAATTATTGAAAAGTTTTCTGAATTTTTTTCTGTAACTGTCAAGCCTATGAATAATTCTTCTGTAGCTTTAGAGTCCTCGGTTAATTCTTCTGTAGCTTTAGAGTCCTCGAATAATTCTTCTGTAGTTTTAGAGTCTGTGGACAATTCTTTTGCAACTTTAGAATCCTTGGATAATTCTTCCGAAACTTTAGAATCCTCGGATAATTTTTCTGAAACTTTAGGGCCTATAAATAATTTTTCGGCATCTTTAGAACCTACGGATTTGCCTCCTTCTTCGAGAGAGGTGTCAGCGTAAGCTGACGGAGGAAGTTTCGCCGCTGTTGAGCCTATAGATTTGCCTCCTTCTTCGATGGAGGTGTCAGCATCAGCTGACGGAGGGAGTTTCGCCGCTGTTGAGCCTATGGATTTGCCTCCTTCTTCGAGAGAGGTGTCAGCGTAAGCTGACGGAGGGAGTTTCGCCGCTGTTGAGCCTATAGATTTGCCTCCTTCTTCGATGGAGGTGTCAGCATCAGCTGACGGTGGGAGTTTCGCCACTGTTGAGCCTATGGATTTGCCTCCTTCTTCGATGGAGGTGTCAGCGTAAGCTGATGGAGGGAGTTTCGCCACTGTTGAGCCTATGGATTTGTCTCCTTCTTCGATGGAGATGTCAGCGTAAGCTGATGGAGGGAGTTTCGCCGGTGTTGAGCCTATAGATTCGCCTCCTTCTTCGATGGAGGTGTCAGCATAAGCTAACGAAGAGAGTTCTACTGTCGAAATTATTGGTACTTCTTTTTGATTTATACTTTTTATATTCGATTTTGATGAATGAGTTTGATGACTTGAATTTGAATTTTCTTTTTGAGAAATTGTTGGCATTTCCTTTGTCATTTGATAATTTTTCAAACTATTTTCTATCATATGTTTTAGATTCAGTTGTCCATTAGATCGGTCAGTCTGATTATTTGTATCTTCAGATACTGAGATATCACCTAAATTTATTATAGTACTGGGATTATCACCATTCATTGGGATAACATTAGTTGTCACACTGGCCAACGACTCTTTGTTAAAAACTGAAGGTGTCACTACAATAGGTTTTTCTGCTATATTTAGATTTGTGACTGAATAACCAATACCACCCAAACACAAACATGTTAATAATATTTTTTTCATTAAAGTACCTCCAACGTATATTTTAAATTAATAATTCTCATTTTCATTTAATACTTTCACTTTTCTCCTTTTTTAATTGGCAATATTTTTCCAGGTTAATATTTTTTCATCAATTTCTTTAGTTACGTTTATACTGACAAATGTATAATGACATGCTCATAATTTATTTCTGTTATATGATATGTGAATTTTATCTTCTGGATATCTTAATAAAAATCATAAATCCATATTTATGTACATGATTTTTAAGCCATTCATATACTTTGAGCACTTGTTTGTTA
>LNZM01000028.1 GCA_002007295.1 Candidatus Epulonipiscioides saccharophilum
CTTAACATATGACTTCATGTTACTTTCTCTAATATTTCCACAATAATGTGTCCTTAACATTTCATCCTCCTGATACAAAAAAACACCCGACTTTTAGCCGAGTGCTATTATTCTTTAAAGTCTTATACCATTATAGAATATTACGTAGATCTGTCAAGCTCCCCCTATTTAACTTAAGCATAATATTCTTCTATAAGTTTTCTAGTCAATTCTGACCACTCTCTAACTTTTTTATGAGGATTAGGACCTAAAGTACCACCGATATTCAAAACTAGTTCAGCATTACATTCATGTTTTTTGACGGCTTCCAAAACGCCTCTTATTTCCTTTTCTACAGCTATTTTATCTAGGTTATCGCCTAAAAACGGAACGCCAGCTGGTTTATAACTGTATACAAAATCCTTCTTGATGTTTTGTGCTGCTAATTCGTAATCGTTCCATTCGGATATAGATATTTTACGGGCATTTCCAAATTTACGAATCAAATCTATCCTTCCACCTAATACTTCGCAACAACCTATGTTTAAATATTTGAAGCACTCATTAAGTTTTCGGTCGTAAAAATAACTAAACTCTTCGTGCATGTCTTTTGATACACACGTAAAAGCTTCGGCTATACTTCCGCCCCAAGATTGATTAAAAGGAATTTTATCGTTAAAATAATCTCCATCTTTAACACTCTTATAATCCTTGATACCTGTCGCATATTTTAATCCAGCAGATGAACCTAAAGGATCTGAGAGATCATAATTACCCCACAGGCCATTTTCGGCTAATAAATTTAGTCCTTTTTCATATTTATCAGCAATAACTTTTAGAAGCTCATGAACCCATTCTGGATTATCCACCATGTCGACGTAAGCAGTTTCCATGCCTCTAAACCAAGTGAATTGGTCACCTAATTTACTAGCCCATAAACTTCCGCGTTTAACAACAGTCATAAGCGGTTCGAAGATTTCTTTTGTTTGCTCGAAAATCTCTTTTGCGACTTCTTTGTTATATCTCAAAATAGGATCTTTAATCAGAGCAATATCTTCCGGCTTCACTATAATAGGTTCTAACTCGTAAGCCCCGGTTCCGTCATCTCCTTCTGCTCGAATCATTTTCTTGGATGGTAGGCCACCAAATTGATCTATGCTGTAACCAAAATTTGCTGTAACTACTGGTTCAACAACATTATCGTCGCCTAATTCATTTATATAGAACATTCTGGTTTTAAAATGTTTTTCATAATTAAGTGCTGGTCCGGATTTACAAATATAAGAATCTTCTGGAAAAAGTTCACTTTTTGCTACCGGCCAATAATGGTTAATAAATAAAGGTTTAGTATTTGGCTTTAGATCATTGATATCATACCAATTTTGAATTGTAGCCTTGTTTTTTTCTGTTTGAGATATTTTTTTGTATTCGCTTGCTAATTCTAATAGATAATCCTTCTCAAAATCACTCATACCTAAATTCTTCATAAATTCCTCTCCACTTTCATAAATTTTAAAAATTATATCATGACATACGATATTATGCAACGGTAGCGTAAAAAATTTGTAGAAAATCCCATTTTTATTTTCATGTATAACTTTATTACTATTGATATATGTATTTTTTTTTGGTATACTCTATTTTGGAGGAGGAGATTATACATGGATTACTCAAAAAAACTTAAAAAGGAGAACGATTCTGCAAATAAACCACGTTATGAAACTAAACGAGTGGCTCTCCTTATATTTAAAATTTTTTTAATTGGTTTGGTTGTATCTGTATTTAGTATTTGCGGTGCTACACTAGCATGGATATTAAATGTAATAGATGAAGCACCCGACGTTAATACGATAGACTTAAAACCTAAAAAAAATTATACAACTTTTATTTATGATATTTATGGAAATGAAATTGATCGATTAAACAGTAATCAGGGTGAAGCTCGTATTTATGCTACTTTAGACGAAATCCCATATTATCTTCAAAGAGCAATTGTTGCTATAGAAGATTCTCGTTTTTATGAACATAATGGCGTAGATATTCGTGGTGCTTTACGTGCTATTTTAGCTAATCTAAAAACTAGATCCTTAAGTGAAGGAGCTAGTACTATAACGCAACAACTTATTAAAAATAATGTTTTAACTCATGCAAAAACTTTTGAAAGAAAAATTCAAGAAATGTATTTAGCACTTCAGTGTGAACAAAAGTATAACAAAGATCTTATACTTGAATATTATTTAAATACATTAGCATTAGGCCATGGTATGAATGGTGTACAATCAGCATCGGATAGATATTTTAACAAAGATGTATCCGATTTAACGCTGGCCGAATGTGCAATTTTAGCCGGAATAACGCAGTCACCAAGTAGACTTAGTCCTGTTAGCAATCCAGAAGCCAATTGGGATAAAGCCTTAATAGTATTAGATTATATGGAACAGCAAGGTTACATCACTTTGGCTGAAAAATTAAGTGCCATAGCCGAAAAATCCATGCCTATTTTAGATGATTCTATAGATGGAAACCAAGATATAAATATAGAATTAGAAAATATATCAGATATAGAAATAGATACATCTCACTTTGACTTAGTATCAGCTAATCCTGGCGAGGATACTGTTCAAAAATATATAAACAGAGATGGAAAGATAACAGAGGGTACTTTATATGGTAAAATTAATACATTAAACGATGAATTTATTGCTGAAATAGTACCACATACTTCATTTATAGATGCGGTAATAGATGCGGCCCTTAGAGATTTGGTAGAAGAAGGTGGAATGACCGAAACCCAGGCTAATAATACATTATATGGTGGCGGAGTAAAAATCTACACTACATTTACACCCGAAATTCAAAGCATAGTAGATAAAGTTATAAATAATCCAAACTATTATCCTGCAAACGAAAAGAAGATCCAAATAGATTATCGTGTTTCCGTATTAAACGATGACGGTACACAACAACATTATGGAACTATTGGGTTCGTTAAATACAGCTCTCAAGTAGAAGGCTTTAAACAAAACAAATTGAAAGATTGGGGCATCACGGAAGATATGAATTATACAGAAACCATATATGAAACATTGCAACCACAAGCTTCATTTGTTATTGTAGATAATAGGACAGGCTATATACCTGCGTTATCAGGAGGGCGTGGCGAAAAATATGGCAGTCGAACATTTAATCGTGCAACTCAAGCCACCCGTCAGCCAGGATCCACCTTTAAAGTTTTAGCTGCTTATGCTCCAGCATTGGATATTGGTATGCTTTCACCCGGATCGGTTATTTTAGACGAGCCTTTAACGATAGAAATTACACCAGAAGAAATTTACACGCCAAAAAATCATGACGGGATTTATGTTGGCCCTTCTACTATGAGACGAGGAATATGGCATTCTGTCAACACCATGGCAGTTAGAACTGTTCAAATGATGGGCTTGGATACAGCATATAAATATATAGAAAATTTCGGTTTTAGAACTTTAAGTAAAGAGGGTAAAGACAAAGTTTATGCATTGCCTCTTGGAGGATTAACTCATGGAGTAACTACCTTAGATCTAGCAGGAGCATACGCTGCTTTAGCTAATAAAGGAGTTTATTTGGAACCAATATTATACACAAAAATTCTTGATATGGACGGAAATATATTATTTGATAATAGTCCACCTAGTCCTGAAAATCCAGATGGGCACCAAAATACACATCAAGTCGTATCGGCTTCAACCGCATATTTACTAACCGATATGATGAAAGACGTAATAAAAATTGGTACCGGTTGGAAACTAAAAAATGATTTTTCTTCTCATCCAGTTGCTGGTAAAACCGGTACTACAAATGACTCAAAGGATTTAACCTTTGCAGGTTATACTCCATATTATACAGCAGCCGTTTGGTTGGGACACGATATACCGGAAGAATTAACAGAATCTAGTACACATCATTTAACAATTTGGGGAAAAATCATGACTGCTGTCCATAAAGACTTGCCTTATCGTGACTTTGTTCCCGAAACTACAGGTTATGTAAAAGCTACTGTATGCTCTTTAAGCGGTATGAAGCCTACTCGCACTTGCTTCAAAACTCATACTGATTATCTAAGACCCGAACATCTTATTACCGAATATTGTTCAGGTCATGAAATTATAACTGATGCTTTAGAGACTCCTCCAGAAGTAGTGGAGCCACAAGAAATAGTAGAAGAACACGTTATTATTATTCCACCTCCAACTCCTGAAGAAAAAAGTTTGTTTATTCCTGAGTTAGATGTGATTTATACTCCACCTGTTATACCCGTAATTCCAGAGCCAGCCTTGACTCCTTCTGCACCAATTACTTTGGCGCCCGATATAATACCAAAACCGGATCCGTTGTTACTTCCTCGTCTCGATCCTTTACTAGATGAACAACCTTCATCTGAACTACCGCAAATTTTAATACCTGAGTTGCTTCCCCCTATATCTTCTTCTCCCGAGGAATCAACCAATCCACCTATTACAGAAGATGAATCTGAATTTTTTATTCCTTAAAAAAAGACTCTGTTTATAATCACTCCTCATTTAATTGAGGAGTTGATTTTGTCACTTTTTATAGAAGTCTTCTGTACATAAACCCCTTAATAACTCAAATTTAGGAGACAAAAAATGGAAAAAATATATATGACTTTAGATTGCGAATTTGACGAGTTCGGCTTAGTTCGTGAATTAGCTTTTATCTTATTTGATAAAAATAAAATCGTAAGAGTATTAGAAATATTTATAAGTAAATCCGGATCTATTGATATAAAATTTAAAGAAAATCAAAATAACTATCATATTAATAGTCCAGCACCCATAGCAGGATGTATCAACGAATTTTTAAAAAGCTGTGAACAAGACTATCCGTTAAGCGAAATTAAATTTGTAGGAATGAGTTTAGAACATGACTTAAAATCATTAGAAAAAACAATTAAAACACCTACTAATTTACACAAGTTAAAGCAAAGAACTCAATTAGAAGTTTGTGGTCGAGGTACTTTAGAGATTAAAGCAGATAATTTTAATATTACCAAAGCTCAAATAAAGCATTTAATTAGCAATTTAGCAAGCCCTCTTCATACAAGATTTTATAAATTTCATACTGCTCTTTATGATGCCCTAGTCACTGGGTATGTATATTTAAAAGTTATGGGTATTACAGATCCCATGGAATTGGACTCTAGATTAAAAAAATGTACTCACACTTATTACAAAAATTATCATAATGATTTATACGAAGGTGTCCTACAAAAAAAGAATAGCCCAAAAAAATCATTATCTACTGAACCAGTAAAAATTCCTAAAAATTTCCCCGAAGTTAGATTTAGAGTACAAAAAAACTTAAGTAATGTTTTTGATATAGCCGTTAGAGAAATTTTCTTCTTTCATCTAACTAAATTTAAATATGAGCCTAGTATCAAAAGAGTTAATTCTCTCAAAGAAAGTATCATGAAAGAAATGTATTTAACGAAAATGGAAGTGGCTAAGTATGATACCACCCCAGCAATTACAGATCCGTATAATCCTTCTTTGGTACAGGCTGCTCGAGCTTTGATGGAACAAAAAATAACTATCGATGAATTTGTCGACTTTGCTATTTATATGCAACAATATAACCTACCTACTGGTATTGGCACTTATTATCGTGTCTATAATGAAAAAAAAGAAGTTTATGTCCGCACTTTAAAAGAAAATACAGCCAAAAAAATGCTTAGTAAACTTCCTTATGCTACAATATGGCAATTTAGAAATAAAAGTGTTCCTCTCTGTAATATAGAAGTCTTGCCCGATACTGTCTTAGTAGAACCTGAAGATATGTATTATAATGAATAATTTTAACTTTTTTATTCCTTATCACCAAAGCTTAGGCAAGGAAGCCCTCGCCTTTAGGCATAGGGAGGAATTGCCCAAACTCCTTGCATTACTTTCTTTTTTATGATATAACTATCTGGATAAGAAAATAGTTTCGTTACAAATGTAAATCATAATGTAGCAAAGGCACTTATCAATTTTTCAGATAAAGAAATTTAGAACAAATGGGAAGAGTAGCTAAATTATCCGAAACAATTTAGTTAGTACCATATAAGGCAGTTTAACTATATGTTTTTCTGTAAGTCTTTCGTCAGTAAGCCATGATATCAATCGTTTGAGGTAGGAAGTTTTAATAAAAACTGATTGTACTACGTGTAGATTAGATATAAGCCCCCACATTTATGCGTGGGGTAACTGACTGCTGCTTCGATTTTTTTATATTCTTAAATATTGAACATCGTAGCAACAATGTATAAAATATTTTGGCTATATTGCGTTTAACTGATTCATTGCAACCTCAATTTTTTTATATTCCTATATTAGATATCGCAACAGCAATGTATAAAATGCTTTAGCTATATTGCATTTAATTGGTTCATTGCAGTCTCAATACCCTTTGTTATAAAACTTGTTACTGCCTCTTTAACGGCGGGCATCATTTTTTTTATGCTTTCTATTTCTTCATCAGTAAATTTGGATAATACATAATCGACTAACAAATATTCGGCTGGTTTTGGACCAATACCTATTCTAGCTCGAGGAAAATCTTGAGTACCAATGTTATCAATAATATTTTTTATCCCGTTATGGCCACCTGCGCTACCCGTCCTTTTCATTTTTATAACACCAGTTTTAAATGCTGTATCATCGTAAATAACCATTATATCTTCTGGCTTTAATTTATAAAAATTCATGCACTCTATTACAGACTGGCCACTTAAATTCATAAAAGTTAAAGGTTTTAATAATATCACTTTTTCCCCTTTTACCAGCCCTTCACCAACAATACCCTTAAATTTATTTCTACTCATATCTATATTATAATGATGTGCTAAATAGTCTATTGCGTAAAATCCTGCATTGTGCTTTGTAGCAAGATATTTAATTCCTGGATTTCCAAGTCCTATTATTAGTTTCATCCTAATTCTCCTTTTAAGCTCTTAGGTCTTGTTAAGTTAAAAATAAATAGAGCTTTGTTTCCTATTGAGATATAATAGAATTACCACAAACCATTAATCTCCCTGAAAGGATTCAAAGCTCATACATAATTTTGTGCGTAAACATTCTTCATTAAATGGTCTAACTCCTGCACAAGTTGCTGGTGCAAAGTATACTGAATTTAGTCGCATAAATTGGCTGTTAATCTAATTTTTAAAATTTTTCGCCTTTAGGTTTATTTGCTATGCTTATTTTTTATTTTGACATTTAGTTTTATTTTCCATTTTAACTTAACAGATCCAATAGCAATAGGTAAGACTTTGAGATGATCTCCGTCTTTTCCCCTGCTCCACACCGTACGTGAGACTTTCACCTCATACGGCGTTCCAACGATATTAATTTACTTTATATTTAATTTCAAAATTTCC
>LNZM01000029.1 GCA_002007295.1 Candidatus Epulonipiscioides saccharophilum
ATAACTGCAATAAAAAAGATTACGGCTTCTTCTCCGTAATCCAAGGTTGCTATATTCGATATATTTTTGCTCCTAGAGCTGTTAATTTATGCTCTATATCTTCATAACCTCTGTCAATATATCGTACATTATCTATTACGGTTTCTCCTTCGGCTCTTAATCCTACTATTATCATTGCAGCACCGGCCCTTAAGTCGGTTGCTGTTAAGTGTGTTCCGTGCAATATTTCTACACCCTCCACAATAGCTTTATTACCCTCTACTTGAATGTTCGCACCTACATCATGGAATTCCGTAATGTACTGAAATCTGTTTTCAAATACGCTTTCTACTAACGTACTTACTCCTTGCGCTATCATTAATAATACCAACATTTGAGGTTGTAGATCAGTTGGGAATCCAGGATAAGGTAAAGTTTTTACATGCGTAGCTTTTAATTTTTCAGGTGCAATTACTCGTATATAGTCATCACCTTCTAAAATTTGAACATCCATTTCTCGAAGTTTAGAACTTAATGAGTCCATGTGTTCTGGAATAATATTTTTTACGCAAACATCGCCAGCAGTTGCTGCTGCCGCTATCATGAAAGTACCGGCTTCTATTTGATCTGGAACAGTTGAATAATGTCCACCATTTAAGCGTTCTACACCTTTAATTCGGATGACATCTGTTCCGGCACCAATAATTTTAGCGCCCATTTTATTTAAAAAGTTTGCTACATCGACTATATGTGGTTCTTTAGCTGCATTTTCTATTGTTGTTATTCCACTTGCTAAAACCGCTGCTAACATTATATTTATGGTTGCTCCAACCGAAACTACATCCAAGTATATTCTAGTTCCAATAAGTTTATCAGCATGTATTTTTATTATATTATCTACTATCTCTACTTTAGCACCTAAAGCTTTGAACCCTTTAATATGCTGATCTATAGGCCGTCCTCCAAAATCACATCCTCCAGGCATAGCTACTTCTGCTTTGCCCAGCCTTCCTACTAATGCACCAAACAGATAGTAGGATGCTCTTAGTTTTCCAATATATGCGTCTGTTGCTTGATATTCATATACTGTACTTGCATCTATTTCTACAGTATGTCTATCCACAAATTTGGTAACAGCTCCCAATGTTTGTATGGCTTCATTTAGTATCGTTACGTCATCTATATCGGGTAAATTTTCTATTCTCACAACTCCATCGACTAACAACGTAGCCGGTAATATTGCTACCGCTGCGTTTTTGGCTCCACTGATGATTACATCACCTTCTAATCTTGTACCACCCTGAATGCACAATTTTTTCATTATAAACACCTTCTTTTTTTTGTTCACCTGGTTTTGTATTTGGTCAACTTTCATTATATCATTAATATCCAAAAACACCAAGTTTTATTTCAACGAATTTGTATACGCATCAATAAAAAGTGGCTTATTAAATCCTTCTATTTCTACTTTATACGTCGGAGTTGCTTCTTCTGTCAAAAAAAATGTACCCTCTTGGTTTTCTCTAGCATATCCTAGTGTGATATTTTTTATCATTGTATTCTTATTTATTATTTGGTGTAAATTAAATAACACTTGATCTACTGCGTAGATCTCTTTTGTATTAGCATTTCTTTGGCTAACTTCACTGAGCTTCATATCACTGCTGTATACCCCTTTATCATTTATCTCCATATACAGATAACTGTCAAATATAGGAATATCTCTGTATACTGCATAATATGCAACTATAGCTCCCTTTGATACAGGTTCATAAATAATTACTACGTTTTTTCCCAGTAAATCGTCAGGATATTTTTTATAGTACTCTTTTGCATACCCTAATGCCTTTTGTTTAGACAAATTTTTTTCGGCATTTCTAGCTATATCAGCATTATAATACCTAACTTGATATGTGCTAAAAGTCAGTGTTTCGGCATCTTTTTTATATACACGTTTTAGCGAATCATAATCCGATTTATCCATTATATTCGTAATAGTAACGCCCCTTCTTTTTGTCCCAAAAAAATTATTTACTACATTGTCTCTTATTGTCGTACTAATTGGCCTAGGTATCAAACTTATACTACTTTTTGCACTATGGTCCTTTGGTAGCTCACCCTGAATAGTTATGCCATCTTCAGCCAAAAATGTTGTAATACTTTTGATTCGTTCTTGATTTAATGTGTAGTTATTAATATACTTATTATAATTACCTATTCCTAAAAATAAATTTGTAACTACAAATATTATTAAAAGATAATTCAAAGTCTGTTTATCATTCATATTATTTTATGGATAATACCAATCTCCTTCGTATTTTATTCCCCATTTTAAACCTATTGCTATATCCTTATTACTTAATTCATAAACTAACTCTACGTTTTCAAAAACGGGCCTTTCAATCCCCAAACTTTTTAAATTACTATACATCCTATCAATGGGCGTAGAATACCCAGTAGTTATATAATGTGGTTCATAAGAAAACTCTTCCTCAACACTATAAGAAATCCACTCTGCTTCTTTTACTATCCTATCCATAACTTTAACACTGATCATAGATTTAGAATCCATTTCTTTTTTTAGTTTTTCGGATAGTACAACATTCATATCTTTATATAGTATATCAAAATAATAAATAAATGCTCCTTGTTCTATTATTACATTATTAAGATAAATCTTATCCTTAATAGTATGACTAATAAGCTCATT
>LNZM01000030.1 GCA_002007295.1 Candidatus Epulonipiscioides saccharophilum
GACTCAGATGTAAAAAATTTAATTTGCATTTATTTCCTCCAACTAGTTATTTTTGTCCTTACTAGTGTAGCACGCTCTAGAAAAGTGTCAAGGAATTTAATTTAAATAATACCTTTAAATAATAAATTTTGCCTTGAATTTTTTTTAACATCAACGTTATAATAGTTAGTTGAAAGGTGGTAATATATGGATAATATAAAAACAAAAGATTGCCTGAATCCGCACTCAGACTTAATCGAACAACTTGATTTGCCGGATCATAATCTTACTAATAATAATTCACTCTTAGAAGAAAAGGTTTATTTAAAAGAAGTAATCTTATTTTTAAAAAATGAAATAAAAAATGTATCTGCTTTATTAAAAGAAAATAAAGCTACACTTTTAGGTCTTCGTAAAGAAATGTGGTCAGAAGGTGTCAGCGTTTTAGATGGTGACGACGAAACAAATGTAGAAGTCGGGCAGTATATAAATACAGAATTAATAGAAACATCCAAATATAAGCATAAAGCAGAAAATTTATTAAAATATGAAAAAATGTTAGACTCTCCCTATTTTGGTCGCATAGACTTTTTAGAAGAGTATGACTATGACCCCGAAAAGGTATATATAGGATATCACAATTTAATGAATGATGACACTTTAGAGATGTTGGTCTATGACTGGCGTGCGCCAATAGCATCTATATTTTATAACGGCGATTTAGGCCCAATCAGCTACAAAGCACCTGTTGGTGAAATTTATGGTGAAGTATCATTAAAGAGACAATACAAAATAGAAAAACAAGAACTGAAGTATTTTTTTGATACTGACACTGCCATAACGGATAGCGTATTACAAATGGCTCTTTCTTCTAACGTAACTGATAAAATGAAGAACATCGTAAAAACCATCCAAAAGGAACAAAACTCGATCATACGAAACATGGCCAACGACGTTTTGGTCGTACAGGGAGTGGCCGGCTCTGGCAAAACATCCATTGCTATGCATAGGATCGCTTATTTAATGTACAATCAAAGAGAATCCGGATTTAATGAGAAAAATATACTAATTATATCCCCCAATAGCCTCTTTGGTGAATATATCTCTGGTGTCTTGCCAGAACTGGGTGAAAAAAATGTTCACAGTCACACAATAGAGGATTTATTCAAGAACGAATTTAAATCTAGCCTAAACATCGAAAGTAAGCATAAACAATTAGAAACCATGATTTCGGCCAACCATAAACGACGTAATAACCTACGTAAAGAAATCAATTTTAAAGGTAGTTTTGACTTCATCTCTATTTTAGATAGATTCTTACAGTGGTACGAAGACGAAGGAGCCGTTTTCCCAGATATACTCTACTATGATAATTTAGTAATGGAATCAGCCGAAATTAACGCTCATATTCAAGACAACCAGATTACAGCATCGCTTGGCAGTAAACTAAATCGAGTATTTACAATGGTTAAAGACCGAATTATACCGTACGAGAAAGAGAAATTAAATCAAATCATTCAAGATCTAACCGCAGAAGGTGGTTACGATTACGAAGAGGAGCAAGAAGCAAAAAGGCGACTTACTGTTATGAGAGATCAATTTTTAAATCAAGCATCTATTATTCTGACAAATAATTATGTGCATATATATACACTATTTCTTAAAAATTTTCATAAATTTGTACAGAGTGAGTCCCTACCCGCTAATATAGAAAATATAATAAAGAAAACGATCAACAGAATAAATCATTATGATATTAACTACACAGACGGCTCGGTTTTACTATATATGCGACTAGTCTTAGATGGGAGCAAAAATTACAATATGTTAAAACAAATCGTAATAGACGAAGCCCAGGATTATTACCCTTTACATTTTAAAATATTCTCTTTACTGTTTAAGAAAAAACGTTATACGATATTAGGTGATTTTGGCCAAACCATTGAAAAAGAAGCTACCGCTCAAATATATGATGATGCAATAACGATCCTAAAACCTAAAAATCCGATCAAAATATCCTTAACCAAAAGCTACCGAAGTTCATATCAAATCAATAAATTCATTTCTAAACTTCGAGGCGGAGCCGAATCGGATCTAGCCTTCACCCGTTCGGATCGAGATGTGGAAATAATTCATCGGCCAAATACAAGTGAACTGAATGATTTTATAATAGAGAGATTGGCAGATTACAAAAAAGAATTTAACAAAATAGCTATAATATGTAAGGATAAAAATTCCGTAATAAACTTACAAGCACAAGTCAAAAAAAGCTTAGATGCTCAATTTATCACAATGGATGATATGCTATTAAAAAGTGATGTATTGGTACTACCGACATATATGGTAAAAGGATTAGAATACGATGCGGTATTAATTTATGAGGCTAATCAAAAAAATTATAGTAATGTATTTGACAAACAACTTCTATATATAGCTTGCTCTAGAGCACTTCATAGATTAGATATACTTTATACAGGTGAATTAACAGAATTTATTTCTCCTTAACGAACAAAGAGGGGCCTTATAAATCAACCCTTCCGTCAAACTTCAGACAGCTCTCCTATAAGGTGAGGTGGCAACGTTAGCTGACAGAAGGGTTCAAATGAAACTGTCTTTTTTTTTTTTTATTGTTTATATCATTGTCTTCTTTTTAATTTTACTATACAGAGTATCATAACCAACAACTGTAAATGGACAAGTAGAAATACAACGCCCACAAGCATAATGTAGAAATTCCTTATTACATTTGGAATTAGAAAGACATTCTATATGACCATGTTTATCAATAACAGGTTCGTTGTAAATCGCATTGCTAGGACAAGTACGAAAACATTTTCTACATTTATTGCAAAATTCTGGACCCCAACTGTGATTCTTATCATTTTTAATAAAATCATTTAAGTTCTCAATATTTGTATAAATAACAGCTATTCTATTACAAGGACCACTTTCAGGTGTAATGAGCATTCCATGTCGTCCAATAAATCCTAGATTTGCTTTGTAGGCTGCTTTTACATAATCAATATTTCCACCCACACTATGATTAGGAACAGCTCCAAAATGCATTTTTCTAAGTAATGTAGCAATTCCCGTAGCTCCA
>LNZM01000031.1 GCA_002007295.1 Candidatus Epulonipiscioides saccharophilum
AGTTCTAATAGATGTGCCCTGCTCCGGACTAGGTCTCTTAAAACGAAAACCGGATATAAATTTTAACCGAAATGAATACCATATAGCACAAATTAATGCGACTCAAAAATCCATTGCTAAAACTGCAGCTTCTTTTCTTAAGCCCGGCGGTAGCCTGGTTTATAGTACTTGCACTCTTAATAAGGTCGAAAATGAACTTATGGTCGATTATATTTCAGCCATGGGTTTGGTGCCCGATTGTACGTTGATAGATTATGTTCCCGATATGTTCAAAGAATTTGTTTCTGGCGGACATGTTACTATTTTTCCTTTTGTGGCAAATACTGATGGATTTTTTATAGCTAAATTTATTAAAAAGCAGGTACAAAAATGATAAATGGATTAACTCTAGACGAACTAGAAAAAATTATACAAGACATAGGTGAGCCGAAATTTCGAGCTAAGCAATTATTTGATTGGCTGCACCAAAAATTAGTTTCTAACTACGATCAAATGGGCAACCTACCATTCACTTTAAGAGAAAAATTAAAGAACACCTATCCGATAAATACTTTAGAAATTGTAGAGCGATTAGAATCTAAAGAGGATGATACAAAAAAGTATTTATTTAAATTGAAAGATGATAATATTATAGAATCCGTTTTTATGCAGTATAGCCATGGGCCTAGCGTTTGCATATCGACGCAAGTAGGCTGTAGGATGGGCTGTAAATTCTGTGCTTCTACAGTTGGCGGATTAATTAGAAATTTAGCCCCTGAAGAAATGCTATCTCAAGTATACGAGATGATTAAGGACAACAACTCACCTGTTAGAAATATCGTTCTTATGGGCAGTGGCGAACCCTTTGAAAATTATGACGCTGTCCTAAAGTTTATTGATATCATTAATTCGCCACTCGGCCAAAACATAGGTATCCGGCATATAACAGTGTCCACATGCGGGTTAGTCCCAGAAATCCTAAAGTTTGCTGATGAGCAGTTAGGTACTACTTTGGCCATTTCTCTTCACTCTGCTAACGACGAAGATCGGGCCAAAATTATGCCCATCGCTCGTAAATATTCTTTGGCCAATATTATGGATGCTGTACAGGTTTATATCCAAAAAACTAATCGTAGAGTGACTTTCGAGTATGGTTTGATTCATGAGGAAAACGATTCCGTTAGCCATGCTATAGAACTCTGTAGATTGTTAAAAGGTATCAATTGTCACGTAAATTTAATCCCCATCAACAATGTTCTAGAAAATAACTTTCAGGCCAGTAAAAATGTGTCCGAATTTTTTGATATTTTAACTAAACATCATATCCAAGTTACGGTTAGAAGAAAACTTGGCTCAGATATAGATGCTTCTTGTGGCCAACTTCGCCGTAGATATATGTCTGTGAAATAACTAAATGGCGGGCACCCTGCTCCCCATAGGTGGGAACTTAAGAATCTTAGTCACAAAATTGCGAGGAAGTGGTGCCCCCTCTGTCTTCACAACATTACGGGGGAGGTGTCAGCATTAGCTGACGGAGGGAGAAAGCGTGCCTTCTAGTTGTAGTTGCTTATGTGATCTGTATACAAAATTTATAAGTGATATAGTTAATTTTCTTAAGTTCCCAGGTATGACCCTGCTCCCCTTCTAGCGAAGCTGACTGCTGGGTTCTCAATAAATTATATAAATTCGAGGTGATATTATTATGATTTCACATGGTGAAATTAATATTGGATTAAAACGCAACGTTAATCAAGATAGAATTTTTATTTCGGATGTACAAATAGGAGCATTACCCAATTTATATATTGTAGCTGATGGCATGGGTGGCCTAGATCATGGTGCCTTAGCCAGTCAAATTGCTATAGACGAGTTTGTTAAATACATTCAAGATTTTCATGAAGTGGATCTTTCTACTCATGACTCTATTATTAATTTGCTAAACAGAAGCTTATCTCATGCAAATTATATTTTGTTCAATACCTCCAAAAAACTTGATTCTAACAAAGGCATGGGTACAACCTTTACTGCTGCCACTATCATAAATGGATACATCTACGTAACCTATGTAGGTGATTCTCGAGTATATGCGCTCAACAAAAAAGATCTTATTCAGCTAACCACGGATCACTCGGTAGTACAAGAAATGTACGAAAGTGGTGCCTTGACTTTAAACGAAACTTTAAACCATCCTATGAGCTACATGATAACTCGTGCTGTCGGCATTCAAGAGGCTATTAAATCCGATAGCTTTGCTTACGATCTAAATTATACAGACCTTATTTTATTATGCTCTGACGGTGTTTATGGCATGCTGTCCGACTCTCTCTTATGTGATATAATAACTAAAACTATAGATATAAAAAATTCATTACCTACTTTATCTAAACAAATAATTGATCAAGCCAATAACAATGGTGGACTCGATAATATCGCTTTAATTTTAATTTCTACGGAGGTGGACTAATTGGAACCGGGCATCAAAAATATGCTATCTACTTTATCTAAACAAATAATTGGTGTTTTCGATAACATGGATTTAATTTTAATATCTACGGAGGTGAACTAATTGGAATCGGGCATAAAAAATGTGCTATCTACTTCATCTAAACAAATAATTGGTGGTTTCAATAACATGGCTTTAATTTTAATATCTACGGAGGTGGACTGAGTGGAATCGTGCATAAAAAATGTGCTATCTACTTTATCTAAACAAATAATTTATCAAACTAATAATAATGGTAGACTCGATAATATGGCTTTAATTCTAATATCTACGGAGGTGGACTAATTGGAACCCGGGTTTATTTTAGCTCAACGCTATCTTATTATTAGAAAACTTGGTGTCGGCGCTACGGCCATTGTTTATAAGGCAGAAGATAGTAAATTGAAAAGGTTTGTGACAATAAAAAGACTAAAACCTGCATTAAACGATGATCAGGATTTTGTTAAACGGTTTAAAGCCGAAGCTCTGGCGGTAGCATGTATTTCGCATATTAATGTTGGCATGGTTTACGATGTATATGAAGAACCTGGTTTATACTGCATTATTATGGAGTACATTGAAGGTCGGACTTTAAAGGAACTTATCGAAAGAGATGGCCCCTTTACTGAATCTAGAATTATAAATTATTCGATGCAAATTTTAGCGGGTCTTAAAGCCGCCCACACTCAGCATGTTATTCATCGAGATATTAAGCCAGAAAACATCATGGTTACTAACGATGATGTTTTGAAAATTCGGGATTTTGGTATGGCCAAAGTACCCACAAACTCGACAATAGTATTAACGGGTCACGTGGCTGGCTCAGTATATTATTTTTCGCCCGAACAGGCGAAGGGTCGAATGGTTACTGAAAGTTCTGACCTATATGCTTTGGGTATTATCATGTTTGAGATGGCTACCAATTGCTTGCCTTTCGAATCTGATAATCCTATTAGTATAGCTATACAACATATTAATGAGCCTATACCTGATGTCAGAGATTTTAATTCTAAGATATCGCCGGAATTAGTCAATGTTATATCTAAAGCTACTCAAAAGTCAACCGGATTACGCTATCAAGAAGCTGATCAGATGATCTCGGATTTAGACCTATTAGTGAAAACGATACCTTCCGCTCCTATCCGTAAATCAAGAATTGATATGATGCAGACTATTTTAATGAAGAAAGCAGAAGTTAATTCAATTATAAAACAATCTAAGGAAAAGGCTAAAGAAAAAACAAGAAAAAAACGTACTAAATTTCTTGCTATCCTATCTGGTTGTATGCTATCTTTCTGCATTGCTACTATTATTTGCTTATGGCCTAGATTATGGTCCAACATCGGACTTACTTGTTCTAGATTATGGCCAACCATTGGACTTGCTTCTTCCAATAAAAAGTTGATTAATGTACCAAATTTAATTGGTCAAACTTTTGAGGAAGCTTCTATTTCAGCCAAAGAAAATTCGTTCAAAATTAAACAAATTGCTGAAAAAGAGACTACTAAAGTAAAAGCCGGTACTGTTTTAGAACAATATCCTTCTATTAACACAGCTGTATCCTCTAACTCGGTGATAGAAGTAACAATGGCAAAATCTCCACAAAAATTAGACGCTTCTGTCCCAGATGTGGTCGGCCTTAAAACCGCCGATGCTCAACAAATTATCGAAGAGGCTGGCTTTTTTTGTACCGTTGAACGTGAATTTAACGATTATATAGAAATCGGTAACGTTATTGCCCAAGATCCCGTTGGTAACGCTAAATCTAAAAAATGGAATGTTGTTGAATTGACTGTTAGTTTAGGTAAGGAAAATCCTTATATTGTTATGCCTAACTTAGAGGATTTAACTCTTGAACAAGCCGAAAATACTTTGAAAGCTTATCAACTTAGATTAGGGCAAGTTGTCGAAGAGGAAAGCTATAAAGATAAAGGTGTCGTCATTTCTCAGGATCTTCTACCTAATTCTAACGTAGATCCAGATATCGCTATTAATTTAACCGTTAGTTCTGGTGTTAAACCTAGGCTAAATATTGTAGAGGATAAAAGCGACGGCGGTATGTTTTTTGAAATAGAAAACTTTTTAGAAAATATCACCAAAGATTTGAGCGCTAAAAAAGTAATCGATTTAGAAAATATTCGTGCTTTGGCCGAATTAAAAAAGGATGAAGTGTATAATAATTTTGTATTGGCCGAATTAGAGCATGCAACGGCTATTGAGCAGACCGATAAAGCACAGGCTATATTGGATGCTATCCAGCAAAACGAATCTAGTTCTAAAGAAGATATTAAGGACGCTCAAAAAATCCTCGATGATAATCAGGATAATATCAAAAAAACTAAGAAAGTTTTAGATAAATCTCAAGATGCTCTCGATAAAGCTAACGACAATCTCATCCAAGCCGAAGAAAAATTGTTAGATGCTATTGAGAAGTTCGAGGCTTCTCAAAATTCTCAAAACGAAACACTATTAGCTAATTCTCAAAATGTTCAAGATTCTCAAAATGAAATGAGATTAGCTAATTCAATATTCAATTCTAATGTGTCAAATAACAATTTCTCATCCTTAATTTCGCCTACAGATTGTTATACTAAGTTTTACACTATTAACTTGCCCGATACATTAAAACAAGATGCGGAACGACTCACTTATCACGTTATTATTATATTTAAAACCAACGATGGTGACGTAACTTTGTTGGATAAAACAATTATAAAAAATCAGTTTCCCAAAACTGTAGAGTTAACCGGATCCGGTTCCGGGACGTTATATATATACTTCGATTCATTGCAATGGTGGAAAGAAGAATATAGCTTTTCTTAGATCAACCTCTTAACCTCTCAGTTAGCTTTGATGACAGTTCTCCTAAAAGGGCAGAGAGAACTTAAGAAGTCGCAAAATTGCGGGGCAGCGGTGCCTCCCTCCGGGAGAGAGGTGTCACGAAGTGACGGAGGGAGTTGGAGGGAGAAAGCGTGCATAAAAGTTTTGGTTATTAACCTTAGCATGCAAATTACGGAGTTAGAGCACCATAAGAACCCCTCAGTCAGCTGCGCTGGAAGGGGAGCAGGGTGTCGCACTCTTAGTTAGATTCACAAAAAGATTCTTAAGTTCCCGGCTATGCTCCTAAAAGGAGAGCCTAATAAAAAATAGGAGAAAATATCATGAATGAACAAACAATATATTTTGCAAAATTAAAGGAAGAAGCAAAAATACCGGCCAAAAGGCCGGAAGATGCAGGATACGATATTTATGCATGCTTTGAAGAAGAATTTATATTAATCTATCCGAATGAAACCAAATTAATACCGACAGGTATCGTATCAGCATTCAGTCCAAATTACGTTGCTATAATCAAAGAAAGAGGATCCACAGGAAGTCGAGGAATCGGCCAGCGTGCTGGCATTATTGACTCCGGCTATAGAGGCGAATGGTTTATTGCTATCACTAATCATAATAATAAACCTCTCGTTATTTCCAAAAAATATGATAGTCATACTAATGTTATTCCCATGGATGTTGCTATTATTTATCCATATGATAAGGCTATAGCGCAATGTTTGTTTTTGGAATTACCCAAAATGGATGTATGTGAAATAACTTATGAAAAAATCTTAAGTATAGAATCTGAACGTGGAGATGGCAAAATCGGATCTACTAAAAAATAAAATAACCTTTCAGTCAGCTAAAGCTGACAGCTCTCTTAGCAGGAGAGCCTAGGCAAAATCAGTTCTACTAAAAAATAAAAGAAGATTATAGAATCGACTCTACTAAAATCTCCACTTTGTTTCATCACAATTTTACAAAAGCTAAATTCGGCTACTCATACGCTCATTATTGGATTTCAAATTTTAACCACCTTAAGGTATAGCTATGTACATTTAAACGCAAATTTGAAGCATATCAAAAGCTCGATTTTTTTGGACCTTAATGTAATTTTTGCAAATCGATCACGTTTTTTTATTAAAATAACACAATAATAATTCACAGTCAATATCTATAGCGTTACAATTAGATGACAAATTATTATGACAGTTCTTGTAGTTGAAAGTTTTTTTGCGTATTAGCCAATTGTCATCAGATAGATATAGATTATTATTAATTATTGTGTTATTTTAAGTCTATATAAATGTGTTAATTAACAAAAATGAATTATGTTAATAACTTATGATCAAAAACTTCGCTTTGCTATTGTGTTATTATGACTCTACATAAAATCAATTTGCAAAAACCTCCATCTCCGAGAGAATTGGAATTATGCTAGTAACTCCTTATCAAAAATCCCGCTTTGTTTTAAAATAGTTTGAATTTTTCTACCTACTATTATTGCTACACCAACTAAAATTATATCTTTTATTAAAAATACTCCGGCACCAGTTCCGGCACTTATAGCTGTCGCCCAGCTCATGCCCACTACATATTTTAATTGAATTGTTCCCAATATATACGATACTCCTATTCCTAAATAGGCTCCGAAAATCGTACATATAATATTTTTTTTAGCTGAAAATGCACCCACAATATAGACTGCTAGGACAAATGAATACAAGTATCCTCCGGTTGCTCCTACTAAGATGCTTAAACCTCCCTTAAACCCTGCAAACACTGGTACTCCCACTGCTCCTAATAAAACAAATACGCATAATGATAAGGTAGATAACTTTTTCGGTAATATTATTCCTAATAGGACTACTCCAAAAAGTTGAAATGTTAATGGCACGTTCGGTATCGGTATTGATATTTGCGAAAATACGGCCATCAATGCCGCTCCTAATCCAACCGTGGTTACTTGTTTAGTAGACATATGTTAAAATCCTCCTTGTTTAATGATTCTCTAAATATCAACTAATTAATTTAACAAAATCATAACATATGGTTCATAATTAGTCAACGCACAGTTTTTTCCACATATACATTTAACCTTTAGAGTTATAATCCGATTTTCTAATGACAGCTTTTTTCATTTGTAGATTGGCCAAAGTTCTACGAATAGATAAAATGGCCAAAGTTTCGATTAACCTCGAGAGTTATATAAAATATTTAAAGCCTGTTCTCTGGTGACAGCTTCTTTCATTTGCGGATTGGCCAAAGTTCTATGAATAGATAAGGTGGCCAAAGTTTCGATTTCATCATCAGTCGGATTAATACCAAGTTCTTTAAGTGTAATAGGCATTTTTATTTCTTTGAAAAAGTTTTCCATCGCCTCGATGCCAAGTAAAGAAGTCTCTTCTTCTGTATTTTGTTTTTCTATTCCGAAAACGTTGATAGCAAATTTTGATAATCTGTCTTTTAATATAGGTAACATTTCTCTAGCCCAAGTGCCCCAAATAGCCGTAATTCCAGCACCATGAGTCACGTCGAACATGCCACCAAGTTCATGCTCTATCATATGAATCGGAAAATCGACTTCATCTATTCCACATCCGGTTAAACCATTATGAGAAAGGCTTGCTGCCCACATAACTTCCCATCGTGCTTTTTTATTTTGCGGTTCTTTTGCTAAAATTCTTGCATTGTCTATAACCGTTCTCATTAGACCTTCACTAATTGCATCTGTAAGGTCTAAATTATCATGAGAACTGATATATCTTTCAAAAGTATGCATAATAATATCTGCACATCCACTTGCCGTTTGATATGCTGGCAAAGATAAAGTTATATCCGGATTCATAATAGCAAATTTACAAGCGACACTTGGATGTCCGCAGTCTCGCTTCATTAAATTATCATCGTTAGTTATAACAAGACCTGTACTCATTTCGCTACCGGCTGCGGCTATAGTTAATATACATGAAACCGGCACACAATCTTGCGGATATGCTGTCTTAATAAAGAAATCCCAAACATCGCCATCATAACATAATCCAAGACCAATGGCCTTAGCTGTATCAATCGAAGAGCCACCGCCAATGGCTAATAAATAATCTACTTTTTCTTTCTTGGCTAACTCTATTCCTTCATATACTTTAGATAATCTTGGATTAGCCACTATTCCAGTTAGCTCCGTAACTTTTATGCCAGCGTCTATTATATTTTTTTTGACTCTTTTAACTAAATCACCTAACACTTGTATTTCATAGCCGAAATGAACTAACATAACTGAGTTAGCACCTGCTTCTTTTAATAGTTCGCCGGACATCATTTCTGTATCTGTTCCAAATATAACTTTTGTTGGTGCATAATAAATAAAATTGTTCATCGTAAAAATCCTCCTAAATACTATTTTGTTCTATCCAAAGTATTTTACCTTCTTATTAAGAAGTTTGTCAATATATTTATGTAATATTATATTATCATTATATTTATTTATAAAAAAAGGCCTATACTTAGACCGAAAAATATATCTCTTATTCTATCGGTGTCCAAATGGGTGAAAGATTATCAACTAAATTTTGTAAATGTTTCACCATGTTTTCTCTATCACCATCACCAGATAAAATCTTTTCTAGGGTTAATTCAATTTCAGATATTACAGCATTACCGTTTGGAATAATGGGCTTATTAAACAACTCCTGTACATTGCCCGGTATTAATGAGTCAGATGATAAATATTCTTCAGAGTTTAATACGGATTCTTTAACCGGTAAATATCCGGTCTCTACGGCCCATCTTAATTGAATTTCTTCGCTTAATAAAAATTTTATATATTCCCATGCTGCTAATTGTTCTACTTCACTAGCACTGGAAAATATAAATAAGTCTATGTCATGCTTGATAGATTTGCCTTCTAAATACGGTGCTACACCTACATTAAACCTTCCGTCTACATATTCTAATATGAAAGATTCGGATGCAGTTGATCCAAAATACATAGCTAACTGTTCTTGTCCAAGTGACTTGGATAAATATTGCTCTGCCCCTGCTATCATGAAATATTTTTCTTCTATCCCTTTTAAATAATAATCAGCCATGTTTACTAGGTCTTCGATTCTTACATCGTTTGGATTAAATGTAATGCCTAAATTATTTAAGTAAGAATAAAAATAATTTGATAATGAGTCAAATCCTGCCCCTGGTATCCCAGTTTCTTCATATATTTTTTTTGATACGTTTACTAGCTCTTCAAACGTTGTCGGTACCTCTAATTCTAATCTTTCAAATAAATCTTTGTTGTACCATAAAACTTCACTAGATTTTGCAAATGGCATTCCATATAAACTTCCATCCATTAGTAATGGACTGACAAATTCATAAGCTATATCAGTATGAACAAACGCCGGATCACTGTTTTCTGCGTATTTTTTATTCATTACTAAATCCATTATATCTACTATTAAATTATCTTGTATTGGGTAGATCGTCCAATCTATGAAAGCTTGTGTCATTGTCGGCAAATCCTTTGGACTAAGTAAAGATGTTGAAAGTTTTTGACTTAATTTATTATAATTGCTTTGACTTGTTAAGTCTACTTTAATATTACTGTGTTTCTCCATAAATTCAGCTGTTATCTCTTCTAATAAGGTGTTTTGCTTTCCACCTAACATATGCCAAAATGAAATTTCTATATTTTCATTGCCTTGACCAGAGTTGACACAACTTACAAAAGTGACTAATATAAAAATTGATGATAAATATATTGCTAACCACTTCATAAACTTACTCCTTTCTATTTATATTATATTTTTACCATTGTATAAATATCCTCAATTTTAATATCGACTTATTTTGTGTTTGTGTTTATTATGGGACTATTGTTTATTTTACATTTATGTTTACTATTTCTTTAATTATCTCCTTTCGAAATATTAAATATATTATAATTATCGGTAATATACTTATCATAATAGCTGCCATCTGTACAGAAATATTTCCGTAATGCTCAGATGTAAAATAGATTAAGCCTTCTGATATTAATCTCATTTTTCTGTCATTGGTGATTAATATAGGCCATATAAATGAATGCCAATTTTCAATGAAATTTAGCAATCCCATTACTACAATTCCTGGCTTAGCTAATGGGATTAATACTTTAAGAATAAAGTTCCAATCAGATATTCCTGCTGCTCTGGCCGTATTATAATAAATTAGTGGCATAGAAGAGATATATCCATTTAAATATAAAATGTAAAATATATTTGTTGTGTACGGTAATATTAATCCTCTATAAGTATTCATTAAACCAATATCGGCTACTGTTATATAATTATTAAATACTAATAATTCTTGTGGTACCATTGCCAAAATTATTATGATACTTAAAACTAAATTCTTATATTGAAAATTTAATTTTATTAATGCTAACATGGACATAATAGTTGTGAGTAGCATAGACAATGTCGAAATTGTAGCTGTTATCAACGTGTTGATTAAATATATTCTAAACTTTTCATCTGCTAATATCAATGTATAGTTAGATATATTAAATTTATGATTGAAAAAATTTAATGGATGAGCCAGTATATTTTCATGTGTACTTAAGCTTACTAGCATGGTATATATGAATGGGAATAAGGTAATACTTGCCATTAACAATACAAATATATAGGAAATCATTGTTATAAATTTATTTAACATTTGTTCACCTCTTTATTATTTTTTGAAAAAATAAATATTGTATTAAAGTGAAAAATAAAATTATGACAAATAATATAACTGTAGCTGCCATACCTTCTCCATACCTATTTGTTATGTAAAATTTATCGTATATATAAAATATTGCTGTGTTTGCACTACTCCCTACTCCGGCCTTACCGTTAAATATAGAATAAACTTCTGTATAAATTTTTAATGAACTTACGCAGTTTATTACTACTAAAAATGTTGTTAACGGAATTAAGTGTGGCAAAGTTATATTGACAAACTTCTCTTTATAAGTTGCTCCATAAATATCAGCCATAAAATAATATTGCTGATTAATTGTCCTTAGACCAGTCGTTAATATTATAATATTAAATGATGTACTAGACCATATCCCAAATACTATCAACGTTGGTAAAGCTGTATCAGGATCTGTCAAAAAATTTATGGGTTGCAATTGCATAAATTTTAAGGCAAAATTAACGATACCATAATTGGGATCTAGCAATATTTGAAATATTATACCTTCAGCTACTGTATTAATAATATATGGGAGCAAAAATATTGCTTCAAACACTCCTTGAAATTTTATTTTTTCATGTAAAATTATTGCTATTGCCGTAGCAAAGGCTATGCTAATTGGTACAGTTACAACAGAGTATAAAACTGTGTTAAAAATTGCTTGATGAAATCTATCATCTGATAATACAGTGATATAATTTTGTATTCCATGAAACTGTAAAGTGTTAAGAGACCCTTTTGTAAAAGAGATTTCGAATGTTTTTATTAATGGATAAATATAAAATAAAATTGTAATTATGAAAGTTGGCAGTAAAAGAAAAAATGCTTTTAAATTATTATTAAATTGATTTTGATTGTTAATTAAATTATTTTGCCGTATCTTATTTTTGATAATAGATCTTATTAAGCCTAATATATGCGTCCTCCTCCTATAGTAAAAATATAAATATTATGATAATCTATACCAACCGAAATTCTATCACCTTCGTTTAATTCGATTTTAATATTTACGATCATTTTGGTTATTTGTTTATCGACTTTAAAAGTTAATACACAGTCTCGACCTATAAATTCTTTTGAAATTATAATAGTTTCAAATATGCTATTTTCTTTGGTAGTTAGCATAAAGTATTCTGGTCGGATTCCAACTAAGTAATCAGTCTCTGGCATTTTAGTTTTAAGCTTTTCTTTTGCTAAATGATAAAGTGATATTTGAAAATCTGAAGCATAAAACATATTATTTTGTTTCCTCATAATAAATAAATTGATAGATGGATTACCAATAAATTTAGCTACAAATATATTATTCGGATTACAATATAAATCTTGTGGTCGCCCAAATTGAATAATCATACCATTGTGCATCAAAGCTACTCTATCACTTATGGATAAAGCTTCATCATGATCATGAGTTACAAATATAGTAGTAATATTCATAGTTTTAACCCAATTTTTAATTTCATCTCTAATCTTTATTCTAAGTCTGCTGTCTAGGTTATTTAGGGGTTCATCTAATAATAATACCTCCGGTTTTTGGACTAAAGCAGTGGTTATAGCCACCCTTTGTTGTTGACCACCAGATAATTTTGCTGGCTTTTTATTAGCTAATAGTTCTATATTGGTTATTTCCATGTATTTAAGTGCTTCTTTTTTAGCTTGATCCAAAGAGACTTTATTTCGACCTACACGTAGTGGAAACATAATATTTTCTAATACTGTCATATGCGGATACAATGCATAATTTTGAAATACCAATGCTATATCTCGATCTTTTGGATGTTTTTTAATTATAGAATTACCATTAAACTGTATATCTCCACTGGTTGCTGGTAAAAGGCCAGCAATAATATGTAAAAGAGTTGATTTACCACAACCACTAGCACCCAATAAGCATATAAATTCACCTTTTTGTATAGATAAATTTATATCTTTCAAAACTTCAAGCTTATTGTCAAAGGTCTTTTGTAAATTTTTTATTTCTATCATATTTTTCACCTATTTTCATCGTTAATAACAAAATATATACTTGTATTATATCAAATTAACATTAATATGTAAATAATTTTTATTAATCATATTGTTTCAAAAGTAGATACCAAACATTTCAGTCACTTCGTGACAGCTCTCCGAAAATGAGAGTCATGGATGTTTAGATTTTCAAAAAATAGTCAATACTGCTCTTAGGTTAAAATTTTATTCTAGAAAGAAAGTGATTCACATTGAAAAATACAAGAACTCCGCCATATCATTATGATTCTGAACAATCGGTTCTCGGATCTATTATTTTGGATGGTCAATCTGGTGATGCCATAGCTATGGCCGTTCAAAAATTAAAACCAGATGACTTTTATAGCACTGCTCACCAAACAATCTTTGAAACCGCTTTAGAATTATATCATACGAATGTTAATATAGATATTGTTACTTTGGCAAATAAATTAACCGAAAAAGGTCAGATAGACAATATTGGTGGGATGGAATATTTAAAAGAATTATCCATAAAAACGCCGACCGCAGCTCATATAAAAGAATATGCTGATATCGTTAATCGCCATGCTAATTTGCGTCGTATTATTAAAACTACCGAGCAAATTCAGGCTAAATCCTATGAAGCCCCGGATGATCTCACCGCTATTTTGTCTTATGCAGAAAAAGAGTTATCCCTTATTGCTCAAGAAGAAGTAGCAAACGATTTTTCACACGTAAATGAAATTATTGTAAACACTATCCAGAAAATAGAACAAGCTCATAAAACAAGTGGCCAAATTACTGGTATTACTACAGGTTTCGACGATATCGACCTAAAAACTTCCGGCCTACAACCGTCCGATCTCATATTAGTAGCTGCTCGTCCATCTATGGGTAAGACAGCATTCGCTTTAAACATAGCGCAAACAGCAGCAATAAAAGCCCAAAAAAAAGTTGCTATATTTAGCTTGGAAATGGCCAAAGATCAATTAGTAAATAGAATGCTTTGTAGCCAAGCTAAAGTTGATGCACAAAAAGTTCGTACCGGCCGCCTAGACTCTTCCGATTTTGATGCCTTAGCCCGTGCCGTCCCAGCTATAACCGGGGCCGATATCTTTATTAACGATACAGCCGGGATCTCTTTCTTAGAAATGCGTTCCAAATGCAGAATGTTAAAACGTGAAAAAGGTTTGGACTTAATCATGATCGATTATATTCAGCTTATGTCCGGAGGTGGGAAATCAGAATCAAGACAGCAAGAAATATCTGAAATTTCTCGGTCTCTAAAAGCTCTTGCTAGAGAAATGAATGCACCCGTTATCGCCTTATCTCAACTATCTAGAGCCTGTGAAACAAGAGCCGATCATAGGCCTATACTATCCGATCTACGTGAATCCGGTGCTATCGAACAAGATGCCGATGTCGTTATGTTTTTATACCGTGACGAATATTATGACCCAGAAACAGAGAAAAAAAATATCGGCGAAGTCATCATTGCTAAACAACGTAACGGCCCAACCGGAACCGTAGAACTAACTTGGTTAGGTAAATATACTCAATTTGCTAACTGTGCCAAATAATCTCACGGTCCAATCGAAACCTTGATTTATTAACTGCGCTAAATAATGTAATGACCCAGGCACAACATCAATAAATGGAGTAATGGTCCAACCGAAACTGCAATTTGTGAATAATAATAGGTATAGTTTAGCAAAAAATTTATATATTTTAATATATAGATTTTTTTTCTGGAGGTGCTTCAATGGATTTTCTAACATTGATAGAAGACACACATAAAGCCACAACCAAAGAAGAAGAAGTGATAAGTTTTGTAGAATACTTATCTATATTAAAAAATGATCCAAATATATACAAACTAGCACATCAAAGAATTTACCAATTATTAAATGTTCAATCTTCTTTTAAAGAAGCTTTTTATGGAATAGATCAAGCTTTAGCCAAAATAAACAACTACTTCTATGCAGCCGCTAATGGCGGAGAAGAATCACGTCAAATACTCTATTTAGTAGGACCAGTCGGTGGAGGAAAATCTTCTATTATAAATTTTATAAAGCATTCCTTAGAAAATACTTCTCCCATATATCATTTGGATGGTTGCCCAATGCACGAAGAACCTCTCCATTTAATACCTTCGGCCTATAGAGCTGCATTCGAAGATATTTTAAACCTTAAAATAGAAGGAGAACTTTGTCCAAAATGTAACTACCGATTAATGCACGAATTTAATGGAAAATATGAAAATTTCCCTGTGACGACTACTCAAATAAATATTAAAAAACGCATCGGTATCGGTGTCGTCCCACCCGTAGATTCTAACAATCAAGACGCTTCTGTCCTAATCGGTTCGGTTAATATATCCAAACTAGACCAATACCCAGAGGACGATCCTCGAGTCTTTTCTCTTAATGGTGCTTTTCATTTTGCCAATAGAGGTCTTATAGAATTCATAGAAGTCTTTAAAAATGATATTGAATACCTATACACTATGCTTACTGCAACCCAAGAAAAAATGATCCCTTCGCCTGCTAAAGGTGAAATGATTTATTTCGATGGTGTTATCTTAGCCCATTCCAACGAATCCGAATGGATAAAATTTAAATCTGACAAAACTAATGAGGCTATCCTTGATCGTATCGTTTGTATTAAAATTCCTTACTGCTTAATCGTAGATCAGGAAGTCCAAATATATCGTAAACTGCTTTCTAAAACAACTTTTAATTTTCATTTAGCCCCTTATACTCTGACAGTAGCTGCTCAATTCGCTGTCTTAACTAGGCTACATCCTACCCCCGATATGTTCGATAGACTTAAATTGTATAATGCTAGCCAATTTAGTCAGCCTGAAATGGCGCATCAAAATGTAAATACTAGCAAATTTAGTCAGTCTGAAATGTCTCATCAGAATGTAAATGCTAACACTCACCATGAGGATGAAGGTATGTTTGGCGTTTCTTCTCGTTTCATCATGAAAGTTTTTGGTGCCGCCTTCGCCAAACATCATAAATGCGCTTGCCTCTCACCCCTAAATTTTTTAGACATCTTAGCCGATGAAATAAATAACTTACCTATATCTACTACTTTAAAAAATCAATATATCAACTTTATAGAAATATATATCAAAAAAGATTATAATGATATCTTACAACAAGATATTCTAAAATACTTTACTCATACTTTTGCCAACCAAGCTCAATCAATCTTTAATAAATATTTGGATTTCGCTATCGCATTTTCTAACGATGACCAATCTATAGTCGATGAGCCTTTTATGCTTGATATAGAACAAAAAATAGACATATCTCAAAATGCTAGTGCCGGATTTAGAATCGATCTAGCCAATTATCTACAGGCAGAATTAAAATGTGGAAGAACTTTGACTTATAACTCGTATCCACCCTTAAAAAAGGCCATAGAACAAAAAATGTTATCTAACCTAAAAGGTGGCTTCTGCTCTCTCATCGATAAAACCAATGCTATCAACCTCCTTTTGGATAACGGCTATTGCCTTAATTGTGCCGATAGCATATTAGAATATCTGGCCGATTTTATCGACCGAAGTTAACCGAAGCCACAACTCCAGAATAACCCCTCAGTCAGCTACGCTGGAAGTCATACATGGGAACTTAAGAAAATTAACCCCCTCTATAATCTTTCACTCTATCTGTCTGTTTCGCGTCCACCTTCCTCAAGAGGAAGGCTTAAGGGCACGCTTCCCCACAATTTTTTGCACCAGCCCAAAATAAATGCTTAGCTTCTATATTAAGGATCGGTAGATGGAGGTTTTAAATACTTTCTCTATATAAAATGTGCTATGAAAAATTGCAAGGTAGCAAATTTAATTAAAATTTTTAATATTAAAACCCAAAGTTAAAATAGAAAAGAGGTGGATTATGCCGGCCATTTTTAAAGACTTCTCTCACTATCAAGCTTATAACCCCATTCAAGATGCAAATAAATACAAAGCATTAATAGAAAATCATCTTAAAGAAAATATAAATTTATTAATTACTACTCAGAGCATAAAAGAAAATTTAGATGGTAGCATTGTTAAAATAAAAATACACGAGATACCGGAGTATACCTTCGCCTTTTCAACAACATCCGAAGATGTGCGTATAGATGATAAACCTTCTAAAGCCGGTAATTTGCCCAGCAATAACAACTTCTTCGAAACTGATATACTCCTCGATGAAGCCATAAACCTCTTGTTAGATCAATTAGAATTACCAAATTTATACGAAAAAAAATTTAAAGAACTAGATTTTGCTACTAGCCATAAAAACTCTCGTTTAAAAAAATCGGGTATATATCCAAGATTGGCTAAAAAGAAAACTTTAGCGCAAAAAATAAAACGAAATAAATCAGCTAAATTTTGTAATGATGACATAAGATATCAATGTAACCATCCGAAAAAAAACAAGTTTTCAAACGCAGCTGTCTTTTGCATTATGGATACTTCCAGCTCCATGGATTCTCTGAAAAAAGAATTGGCTAGAAATTTTTATTTCATACTGTACCAATTTTTAAAATTACGCTACATAAACGTCGATCTGATCTTTATAGCTCACTCTACCACAGCATCGGAAATCGATGAATACGGATTTTTTCACAAATCCCAAAATGGCGGTACTCGCATTAGCTCCGGTTACGCCAAAACCTTGGACATTATATCCCAACGCTATAACTTGGCCTATTGGAATCTTTACGCATTTCACTGCAGTGATGGTGATAACTGGTCCAATGATAACCCTTTAGCCTTAAAGCTATTGAAAGAACTTTGTAGTTGCGTCAACCTATTTGGCTATATCGAAATAAATGATACCTTCTACTTTAGTAAACTTTCAGCACTCTTTCAAAATGAAATCTCTAATGATAATTTTTTATACTTAAAAATCTCAAAAAAATTAGATGTTTTCGAAGCTTTTAAAAAAGTCTGCCTAATAGATTATTTTGAGCATTAGGTCTCTTTTTTAGAATGGGGCTTGACTGCGAAGCTCGTTTACATCCTAATTTTAACTACTCTATCCATCAGCTTCGTTGCCATCTTCCTCAAGAGGAAGGCTTAAGTGTGCAACTGCCCTTGAAGGATTGCATTGTAGTGAAACAGATTGAGGAATAATTTTTATCTTGTTAATACGACAGCTCCACCGCTACTTTCCTACAAGTTTGTGACAACTTCATTGGCCAACCACTTAGATATTGTTCCTACTTCGTTGGAGCCTACAGACAAACTTTTTTGCGTGAAATAAAGTCTGTCGCTTTAATGCGACAGCTCTTTCCTAATTTAAAAACTACAAAGTTCATTTACATCCTAATTAAAAGACTGCGAGGCTCGTTCGTATGCTAAAAAAATTACAGTATTACAGCAATAAGATAGAGGAGTTAGAACAAAAATATGGCTTGTCTTTTTATCCTCAAGAATTTGAATTGATCAATAAACCTGATATGTTAGCTTACATGGCCTACGAAGGCTTCATTAATCATTATCCTCATTGGAGCTTCGGTAAAATGTATGATAAACTCAAATATCTCGGCGAATCATTCGAAATAGTTATAAATAATAATCCATGTGTTGCCTATCTCCTAGCTTCTAATTCGCTCCTAACCCAAATAATGACCATAGCACATGTTTTTGCCCATAATGATTTCTTCAAGAATAATGCTCGCTTCGCCAACTCCACATCCGATGCTCTAACCATGTTCTCCAGCCATAATAATCGGATTAGATCTCTTATTAAACTCCACGGCTACAAAGCTGTTGAACATATCCTAGACATTGCCCATAGCTTGAAGTTCTATTCCCACGAAAATTCTATCCTAGATTTCATTATTAAAAATTCTTATATCCCTGATTGGCATAAAACTATCCTAGAAATTGTTATGCTCCAAAGTAGGTATCTACAGCCACAATTAGAAACTAAGATTATTAACGAAGGTTGGGCCACTTTTTGGCATTATAAAATTTTACACGATTTAAATCTACCTTCCGACTTGCATTTCGAATTTCTTATTTTGCATAATAAGATTATTGCACCTACATCCGAAAACTCAATCAATCCTTACCTTCTCGGTTTTAATATTTGGTCCGATATATTTCAAAATTGTAACATAAATAAAATGTTGTCCATTCGTAGCCAGTGTGATGATAACTTGTTTATAAAAAATTACTTAACACCAGAACTAATCAAAAAAATAAATCTATTTATTACTCATGACAAGAATAACCATCTTCAAAATTATGCTGATTATACTAAAGTACAAATTATTTTACTTAATAATATAGCGCTTAATAATGTTCCGAAAATTCATATCATAGAATATAATAATCATAGTTTTATACTCTCTCATCTATATGACGGCCGAGACCTCGACTTGTTTTACACTACTCAAACTTTAAAATATATCCAAACCCTTTTGCATAGATCTGTTATTTTGTTCACAAATTTTTCCGGCGTAAATCGTAAAATTATTTGTGACATTGAAACAAAAATCCATATAGAAAATTGTTAAAATTATCATATTTTTTTACTTTTGAGGGATAATAGAAAAGTAGGAACAAACTGAGAACTTCTCAGTCACTGAGAGCCTAACAATAAGGAGGTATAAACTATGAATAAATTTGATCTATTATCCCTAGGAGAGATTATGTTAAGACTTTCTCCCTCTATTAATGAAAGATTAACAAGAAGCAATTCCTTTGAAAAAAAAGTAGGTGGAGCCGAATTAAATGTCTTAAGTGGCGTATCTCAACTAGGATTGAAAACTGGCATTATCTCAAAAGTACCCTCCAATGACATCGGAGAATATGCTAAAAATGCTATCCGCTTTGTCGGCGTTAGCGATGATTTTCTTCTATTCGATCATGATAAAGACGCTAGATTAGGTATCTATTTTTATGAAAATGGCGCTTATCCTAGAAAACCCCGTATCTGCTACGATAGAACTAACACATCCATTCAAAAAATTAGCGAACAAGAATTTCCTATCTCCATGTATACTCAAACTACTTGCTTTCACACTACCGGTATTACTTTGGCCTTATGTGATCACACTAAACTCTGTGCCATCGAAATGATGAAAAAATTTAAAGCCGCCGGGGCCATCATTTCCTTCGATGTTAACTTCAGAAGTAACCTTTGGAGTGGCCCACAAGCTGAACACTGCATTAATGAAATCCTTCCTTTAGTTGATATTTTCTTTTGCTCTGACAGTACTGCCAGATTAACCTTTAACAAAACTGGTAGCACTCAAGAAATCTTGAAAAGTTTTAGCGATCAATACAACATCTCTATTGTTGCCGCAACTAATCGAATTGTTCATAGCCCAAAAATCCATTCCTTCACTTCTATCATCTATGAAAAAAAATCCGATAGCTGTTTTCAAGAAGAACCCTATAAACACATCGAAGTCGTCGACAGAATCGGTAGCGGGGATGCCTATATCTCCGGTGTGTTATACGGTCTCTTAAATTATAATATGGATCCCACTAAAGCCTTAGAATACGGTAACGCAACTGCAGCATTGAAAAATACCATACCAGGTGATTTGCAATCTCTAAACAAAAGTGAAATCGATCAAATAATTGCTACCCACAAACATCAGGACTTAAATCTTGAGATGATTAGATAACTTTTGAAATAATTAAATAAAACTGGTGGCACTCAAGAAATCTTGAAAATTTTTAGCTATCAATACAACATCTCTATCGTTGCCGCAACTAATAGAATTGTTCATAGCCCAAAAGACCATTCCTTCACTTCTATCAACTATGAAAAAAAATCCGATAGCTGCTTTCAAGAAGAACCCTACGAACATATCGAAGTCGTCGACAGAATCGGTAGCGGGGATGCCTATATCTTCGGTGTGTTATACGGTCTCTTAAATTATAATATGGATCCCACTAAAGCCTTAGAATACGGTAACACAACTACAACATTGAAAAATACCATACTAGGTGATTTGCAATCTCTAAACAAAAGTGAAATCGATCAAATAATTACTATCCACAAACATCAGGACTTAAATCTTGAAATGATTAGATAACTTTTGAAATAATTAGTTAAAATTTCGAAATAACTATATACTTGTTAGAATTATTAGATAAATATTGAAATGATTATATAAATCTTGAAATTTTTATGTAAATAGTGTATAATAAAGTCGTATTTTAATCTGAAGTAATCTCAAGGGGGAATTTATTTGGAAGGCCAACCGCAGGTCAAACATTTTAATTTTTTAGAATATTTATTTCGTAAGAAGAATAGACGGGACAACACTGTTGTCTCCGAAGAATCTATACTAAGAATAATAGATGAAGGTAGCAAAGAAGGTATCATCGATTCAACTTCTAGAGAAATGATAGAAGGTATTTTAGACTCTCACTCCAAAAATGCAATAGACATAATGACTCCTCGTCCAGAAATTGTAGCTATCGATGCATCTAAGGATTTCGATGAGATAGTAAATTTTATTTTGGATACACCTTTTTCTGTCTTACCTGTATACGAAGGAAATGTTCATAAAATTATTGGATTGCTGCATGTACAAAATTTTTTAGGTCGACTTTATAAATGTCAAAGAGAACTCAAGACATTAGTATTAGAAGATTTACTTGAAAAGCCGTATATTGTACCAGAAGCAAAAAACATTAGAAAAATACTAAAAGAAATGCAAAATTCAAAACAATACATGGCTATCGTGTGTGATGAATACGGAGATGTATCCGGTTTAATAACGATAGAAGACATAATGGTCGAAATAATAGGCGAACTACAATACGACGATAACGAAGACACTTCCATTAGTTTACAAGATGACGGCTCTTATATAGTAAACGGATTAGTTCATTTAGATGATATAAACAAGAAATTGGACTTAGAACTTGAGTGCGAACACTATGATACAGTTAGCGGATTTATAATTCATTTATTAGGAGAAATACCAAAAGATTTAGTGAAAGTTACTTACAAAGATATGACATTTGAAATAAAAAATATTAAAGGTAATCGAGTTGAAAAGTTACAGATATATAGAAATAATGAAATCCTGGCCTAAAGTGCTAAGCCCTCTATAAATATATATGGAGGGTATTTTTATGCTTGGAATGGCATAGAATTGCGGTAAAAGGAATAAAATATAAAGAAAAAGAGTGACCGACTAGATTTTTACATAAAAAAATCAGAATAACAATAAAAAGGTTTTGTTATTCTGACGCAGGATGTTATTTATCTTAAATTAATCAAGAAAATACTATAACTTGATAAGGAAGCAAATGAGTGGGAACCTTTGAATAATTATTAAAAATAATCTCACCATTTATCTCTTCTAAAGGTTGATTTTGGGCCGAAAAATTAGCAAGTAAAGTAAAAAAATCATTTTGCATTTTTAGGACTTGACCCTCACTACTATAAGAGGTTGCTTGTTTTAATTTATCATAGTGTTCTTTTCTAAATTTTAAAACTTTTTGATAGTATTTATATACACCATTGTCATCCGATAAATCCTTTAACACATTGATGTGAACATAGTTATCATTAACATCCAACCATGGCTCGGTAGATGAAAATCCGGCATGCGCCGTATCGTCCCACTGCATAGGTGTTCGAGCATTGTCTCTTGACGTAAATGCTATTTTCGCCATAGTTTCTTCTTCCGAATAACCTTCCGATTTTAGAATTTCATAATTATTGAACGTTTCTACATCATTGTACTTTTTTATATCATGCCAATGTGCATTTGTCATCCCTATTTCTTCACCCTGATATATATATAGATTCCCATGCATTAGCCCAAACAAAGTTATAAGAAGCTTTGCACTCTCTTTTCTATATTTTTGATCATCCAACCACCTGGATATTAACCTCGGTGAATCATGATTGTTCATCACCAGCGCCTCTATACCTGTATACTCATTTTGCCAAGTGTTAAAACATTCACATAAATCTACTAAATCTAACTCTTTTGTATGCCATTTGCCTCTTCCTCGTTCTGCATTCAATAAAAAATGGTTAAAATGAAAGGCTTGCGTCAAACCTTTGTCATGACACATTTTATATTGTTGCTTTAGAGATGTCCCCCAACATTCTCCTACAGTTAACAAATTATCTTTAAATGTGTTCTCATTTAATTCTTTAAGATATTCGCTGAACTTTGGTCCATGGCCCTTAATCAATTTATCCGGTTCTTTTCCAATGAGATGTATAACGTCCAAGCGGAAACCTTCTACACCCTTGGCTATCCAAAAGTTCACCATATCGAATATTTCTTGTCGAACCTCCGGATTCGCCCAATTTAAATCCGGCTGACCCTTATCGAATAAATGCAAATAATATTTTCCAACTTTTTCATGGTATGTCCAAGCCGAACCGCCAAAAGCAGATTCAAGTTCATTCGGCTCATCTGCCCATATATAGTAATCGTAATATTTCGGGTCGCCGTTTGTTGCCTTTGCGAACCAAGTGTGCTCGTCAGATGTATGATTTAATACTAAATCTAACATTATTTTCATATCCCGCTTTTTTGCTTCTAGAATTAGCTGCTCGTAATCTTCGTTGCTACCAAATAAACTATCAATGCTGTAATAATCCGAAATATCGTAACCGTTATCTTTTTGTGGAGATTTAACGCATGGAGATAACCAAATATAGTCTACACCTAAGTCTTTAATGTAATCTAACTGCTTTATTATTCCCTGGATGTCCCCATAACCGTTGTTTGTAGTGTCTTTAAAGCTTTTTGGATATATTTGATAAATAACTTTATTTTCGAACATACTATCATCCCTTCACATATTTTTTAAAAAAATTAGAGAATCATAAAAATTATGTCCAAAATATAATGTATTTATACCACTTATGATTTACAAATATTACATCTATGATTTACAAATATTACATCCAAAGCAGAGGGTGACCGATTCCTTAAAGATAGACTCCACAGTAGCTATGAAGTTCTTATTAGTGTAGTTCTCATTATCATGGATGATTAGCTCATTCGGAGATATATTAAGCAAAATATCAATAATTAAATCCTCTATTTGCGCATCGTTAGGAAATTTCTCACTGCAATACTTATCCATATACTCTCTGGTCTTATCCACATGGTCTTTGTCCAAAAGTTCGATACACCCATCCTTCTTACAGTTAAGATGGACTAAATCGACTAAACAGTCTTGGGACTGAACCACATCCGTAAAATAATCAATAAGACTGACATAACGATTAGTAGTCTCGTAGTCATATATTGTTTGTACCATAATATCTTCTAGAATAATTATATACTTAGTACACCTAAACTTTATCCATCCATCAAAGTCGATGAAGCTATTAGCTTTTACAAATTCTTTTAATGGCATATATAGTAAGTGATATGCCACTACAGAAAAGCCTTCATTCTTTTTTAGATAGTTGCTTCTAACAAACAACTCAAAAATTTCCCTCTTTTGCTCTAAAGCCAAATCCTTTCTTGCATTTAGATAATTCTTAGCAAACGTAGTTAAAACACTCCAATTTATCAAATCATAAACTATTAAAGCCAAAGTATCTAGCACTTCTCTCTTATCTATCTCATCGTATGAATATTCCAAAATATTTTCATGTACTATCCAATTGCATAAGTTCTCCTCGTTAAGTCTTTCTAACAACTCGTCTAAATTATGTGATGTTACAATAGTCAATGTTTGCATAATGTAGGCCCCTTTATATAAGTCACTTCTTACATTATATGCCTACAGCGATTGTCCTTGTGCAAGAGCGTTTTAGGAAATAAAAAAAGGATGGACTATATAAGGTCCACCCAAATATAACATTATATGCTTTCCTATTATTTTATCTCCTTTAAGGCCTTCCAGCGCTTTCTTCGCTTCTCTTATAGCCTTCAAATCATAACTTTTTAAGGAATCTAACCTGTTCACTATCGCACAGATTTTCGCCCCTCGCCCTTCCCTTCGGATCTAACCTATTTCCATCTTTTCCGGCTACTATTCCATTAGCGATAGTCTACTGTAATGAATATACTCTCTAAAGAGAAATCTAGGAGCCATCTACAAATGTGTGTACACTAATATTTCCAAGGGTTTGTTCAACTTCGTACCTATTAGGGACAAAGTGATCTTTTATTTCAACTATCTCCTCAATCTAAATTCTCCAACGCTATAATAGTCAATGTTTATGTTTACCATACAAGCCGTAAAGCCCCTAGCTTTAGCTATGGGGCTTTTAATACAACTGAATATAAACGGTTGCTAGAAGTAGTCATTTCTAGCGTAAAATATTCAATGCACCGAAAATGTTTCTAAAGTGAAACACGACAAGAAAAAGTCGTTAAAACTATTTATTAAGGA
>LNZM01000032.1 GCA_002007295.1 Candidatus Epulonipiscioides saccharophilum
CTGCTTCCATAAAATCGCTGAAGATAGAAATTTCTATCTCCTGTGCTTCAGGATCTGTAGGTAAGGCCACATCGATTATGCTAAGAGTAACTATTTCACCAGGATCAATGTTGTCGATTATCTTATCGACATTTTTGATCGAAAATGTTTGATCAGAAACTTCGCCAGGATCAATGCTGTCGATTATATGGTCTTCATTCGGAACCGAGAATTCTGGATTAGAAACTTCTGCTATGTCTGGCTCGGATTTCAATAAGGCCGTAAAACTAAAATCTTCTTCAACATTCACATTTTTACGAGGCATTTCAAATTCAAAAGATAAGCCCTTAGCATCATCATCTATTGAAATAATTTTACTTTCTGTTTCCATAAAATCGCTGAAAATAGAAATTTCTATCTCCTGCGCTTCAGGATCTGTAGGTAAGGCCACATCGATTATGCTAAGAGTAACTATTTCGCCAGGATCAATGTTGTCGATTATCTTATCAACATTTTTGATCGAAAATGTTGGACTAGAAACTTCGGGTATATCTGGCTCGGATATCACTTCCGGGGCCACATAATTTAATACAGTACCCTGGTAGAATCCGCCTCCATTGCTATTCCCCCATAATCTATAACCTTTCTCCGGATCTGGATCAAATGATATATCATATACTTGAGATGGATTTCCTAATCCTTTATTTACTTTATCCCATGTCTGCCCTCCATCATGACTTAAATATATCCCTGTGTTTATAGGCTGATATATTGTATTCTCATCGGCTACTAACACCATTATTCTGTCTGGATTATATGGGTCAATTTCTATATCCATCACAAAATGCATTTCAAATAATTTATTCCAAGTCGATCCATTATCTTCACTTACCCATAATCCACTTACATCTCCACCAGAAAATGATCCGCCCGATCCAACATAAATTTTACCATGATTTATTACTATCTTATTCACCTGCGCTACATCCGGAAATGTCTCATCTGCTTCCCATGTCTTGGTCGCATCTTTTGAGATATATAATCCGCCAGCCGGCCTTAACATAAAATTATCTAGATAAATTTCGCCAGCCCCTTCTTTTTTACCAGCGCCAATTGTAATCGATGTCTCATTTTCTCCAGTTTCGAAAAATACTCCTTTAACCTTTGATCCAAGTTCACTGTTGAAATCTAATTCGCTTATTACGGCCCCACTTAAATCTTTAGCATACAATGTCCCCTTTTCTCCAGCCTGTGTTTTTACTATAGAACTTAAATAATATTTGGTATTTGGTATTAAATTTTCTATTGTTTGTTCAATCCCTATTCCATTTCCTATTATTGTTGCAACCGTTTGCGGCTTTATAAAATCTCCGGTATTTGTCTTTATTTGTTTTACACCTATGCTATTATCAGCATCTTGGTCACCAACCGATGTCCAACTAATAGTATTTTTTCCGTTAAAATTACTATTTTTAATCGTTACAAGCTCATGCGCCGGTACGCCCGCATAAAATTCTGTAGCAGATTTTCTGGCCAAACTAACTACACTAGATGAATGTGGCAAACCTTCAATATTTCGTTCCCAAGTATATCCTCCATCCGTAGATTTATACACACCACCTGTGTCGCCTACTTGCTCTGGCCCGGATACTTCAAACGTTATGCCTGCTGCATTACTAAAATATATGGTGCGATCATCACTCGGTTCTACCATCAATGACTTTGGATACATTCCATCGTATACACTAGATTGTAACTCATACCACCTAGAAATCGCATTCCAAGTGTTTCCGCCATCTATAGATTTTAAGAACTCACCATTGTGATCTTGTCGATAAATTGTCATATACATCGTATTTATGTCCGTCGGCGAAAATGCTACTTGCGCTGGCGACTCAGGTGATCCCGTTATATGCTTGATAGATGTGCTACCCGGCTTTACCGTGTCTGCATCGTCCATTCTCTTGAATAAACCATTCTCTCCAGAAATTAAAAACATTAAATTCGTATCTCTAAAATATGGATCATACGCTATATATCCACCCGGTAAATTGCTAGCACCTGTTCCAACCCAGTTTCCGTCTGACGTTTCGAAAGCATCTAGTTGTGTCCACGTCTCACCACTGTCCGTAGATTTCACAAAATTTCTGAACATTACATATACATTTCCATTTGAATCTATATCCAAATCTCTGGCCGCTTGTGTATCATAGATATCGTTATAATAAGTTGAGCCAACATAGTTTAAGTCCACATTTATATCACTATCTTGACCTATCGACGACCAATAATCAGAATCTGTTGTCCATCCTGTTCCAACTCTTGTTGCTATCGACCAGTTTTCTCCTCCATTCGAAGTGCTCCACACATCACCAATAAACATTGAGGCCTGATGCTTAGCATTTTGCTGTAGATAAATCTTATTCGGATCAGTAGGGTCAACTACAATCCTTTCCATATTGTGAATAAAATTATCTGGTAAAGTTTCTACCACATCCCAGTATTTTAAATTAGTACCAAAATATTTTTTGAAAAAACCTGGAAACCAGCCACCTATAAACTTCAATGCATCAGCCGATGATTCGGACAAAGTTTTAAGATCTAATCCGAGATCTCCGATTATGCTAATCCAAGTTTCGCCAAAATCTGTACTTTTTATAGGACCGCCTTTTGACACTATAGTACCATCTATAATTTCGTACCTCATTTGACTTATTGTATATAGTGTCGTTTCATGCGTTTTTAGGTCTACATAAACTGCTAAGTCTCTTACCAAGTCCCTGTCTACTCCATCTTCTTCTTCGATAGTAGTAATCTTTTTGAACGTCTTCCCATCTGTAGATTTGTATAATCCATAGCTCGTTGCTACTATTATTAAATTCGGATCAGTCGGACTTACGTATATCTCGCTAAACACCGCTTTGCTATGTATTCCTGTCCCGTACATCAAATTCCATGTCTGACCGCCATCTATGGTCTTATAAAGTTTTCCAGCATTCTTGTTATTTTTCCCATGCGGATATTCTAGCGTTTGGTGATTACCTTTTGTATCCCAAAAATTCCCCGACCCTAAATACCACACATTATCATCGTTCGGATCCACCGTTACTGCACTATATGATCCCGGTATGCTCTGATTATAATATTCCCATGTAGCCCCTTTGTCTCTTGTAGTATAAACTCCTTGCCAGTTTACACACATCCCAAAGTTTTCGTCTTGCCTCGAAAAGTCTACTCCGTATACTCTCGACATTTGTTGTCTTGCTGACCAGTCACTATTCAATACCGTGTGCCAGTTTGTCCCACCATCTATTGATCGATATGTATTGTGCATATCCGGAAAATTAAAAATTGTTTCTGGATCCGTTGGGTGGATAAATATACTTTCTGAGTAGCCGGCATTTCCCGGTGCGAATTGTTCCCACTCTACGTACTCCTCCGAAATTACTGTCTTTATCGGTAACAGTTCACAGTATTCTTTCGTGGCCCAATTGGTAATCTCAGAAGCTTGCGTTGAAAATCTCATACTAGATATGACTATTGCCATTGCAAATATTTTTGATAATTTCATAAATTCCTCCTTATTGTTAAAAATATTAATTCGTACAATTATAGTATATAAGATATTTATGAAAATGTCTATAGTATTAATATAATTTGGGAAACTAAGGTCAAATGCAAAATTCCAAAGTTGTTAATTGTTAAAGCTATGAATCAAAGTAAGATGGCACGAACTAAAGCGAAGTAAGTACAACTTGTAGAACCCCTCAGTCAGCTTCGCTGGAAGGGGGCAGGTTTCCCGCCCCTTAGTTAGCTTCACCAAAAGTTAATTTTCTTAAGTTCCCATGTATGCCCCTGGAAGAGGAACATCGCTACTTCCCTGCAATTTTTTTTTGCACACTTTAAGGACGGCTATGATTAATTCTTAAAACTATGAATCGGAGCTGGGATACGTCCGCCACGTTGCATCAATTTTTCCGCCGACGCTTTATGCACCGACATAATTGGAGCTTGGCCCAATAACCCTCCAAATTCAACATAATCACCCACGGATTTACCCACAGCTGGAATAATTCTCACGGCTGTTGTTTTTCCATTAATCATTCCTATTGCCATCTCATCGCCGATAATAGCTGATATTGTGCTCGAAGGCGTATCACCTGGGATTGCTATCATATCTAGACCAACAGAGCAAACACAAGTCATAGCTTCTAGCTTATCCAATGTTAACAACCCAGATTCGGCCGCCTTAATCATGGCGTGATCTTCGCTCACCGGAATAAACGCTCCACTAAGTCCTCCAACTCGAGACGAAGCCATAACTCCTCCTTTTTTCACAGAATCATTTAAAATTGCTAAGGCCAATGTTGAGCCATGAGCACCGGCGGATTCTAACCCCATCTCTTCTAATATCTCGGCCACACTATCACCTATCGCTGGCGTTGGCGCTAAAGATAAATCTATTATTCCAAATGGTATATTCAGATTGTTTGCCACTTCTTGCGCTATCATCTGTCCTGCCCTTGTCATTTTAAAAGATGTTCTTTTTATACATTCGCACATCTGTTCAAAACTTGCGCCCTTCACATTCATTAACGCTCTCTTTACTACTCCCGGCCCACTTACTCCAACATGAATAACCGTGTCCGATTGCCCTACTCCATGGAATGCTCCGGCCATAAATGGATTGTCATCTGGTGCATTGCAGAATACTACAAACTTAGCACAACCTATACTTTCTCTTCTTTCCGTAAGTTTCGCTATCTCTTTTATTCTATATCCTAACTCATGGACCACGTCCATATTTATTCCTGTCCTAGTACTTCCAACATTTACCGATGCACAAACTCGATCCGTTTCACTCAACGCTTCAGGTAAACTTTTTATGAGTATTTTGGATGACTCGCTATATCCTTTGTCTACTAAGGCCGAATAACCGCCGATGAAGTTTACTCCGACTTCTTGGCTCACCTTGTCCAATGTCTTCGCTATCTTTACATAACTATCCGACTTCGTCGATGCTGCAACCAATGCGATCGGCGTTATTGCTATCCTTTTATTCACTATCGGTATAGCATATTTTAGCGCTACATCATCGGCTGTCTGCACCAACTTTTCAGCTTCAAATCCTATTTTATCATAAATTTTGTTGCATAATTTATCTATGTTATCCGTAGCTGTGTCCATAAGATCTATTCCCATCGTTATCGTTCGGATATCTAAATTTTCTTCTTGTATCATTTTATTCGTTTCTAATATTTCTAAATGAGAAATCATTTCTCTTGTCCTCTCCCTTAAACCCTGCACATACAAGTAAACGTATCTTCATGTCTCTTTTTTCTTTTCTAATATTTCTAATTGAAAAATTATATCCTTTTCTTAAACTCTATGAATACACGCAAACTTTTCTCTTCTAATATTTCTAGTTGAAAAATTATATCCTTCTCTTAAACCCTATGCATGCAAGTGAAGATATCCTCATGTTGGATCTTTATTTGTACCCCTAAGTTCTTCCCACATTCTTCTAACTTATTTACTAACTCATTATAGCTTATCGCATTTCCATCTAAATCAACGATCATTAGCATGTTAAAATAATCTTGCAATATAGTTTGGGATATGTCCAATATATTCACATTATTCTCACTTAACAAAATGCATACTTTTCCAATTATCCCAACTTTGTCTTTTCCGATTACTGTAATTATTCCCTTTTTCATTGCAATCTCCTACTTAACATATTATTTATTAGATATTTCCGAAGCGCCACCCATATAACTTCTAAGAATTTCAGGGATCTCTACTGTACCATCTTCTCTTTGATAGTTTTCTAATATCGCTGCTACCGTCCGTCCTATGGCTAGACCGCTACCATTTAAAGTATGAACATATTCGGCCTTATCTTTAACATTATTTTTATATTTTATATTAGCTCGCCTTGCTTGGAAATCTTCAAAATTAGAACAACTAGAAATTTCTACATATTTATTGTAACTTGGCATCCACACTTCTATATCATACGTCATGGCCGAACTAAATCCAAGATCACCAGTACAAAGTCTAACTACTCGATAAGGTAAATTCAGCAATTTTAAAATATTTTCAGCATCGTTTGTCAATTTCTCTAACTCTTCATAAGAATTTTCCGGCTTCGCAAATTTCACTAACTCCACTTTATTAAACTGATGCTGTCTAATTATACCTCTCGTATCTCGGCCGGCGGACCCTGCTTCCGCTCTAAAACATGCAGAATAAGCACAGTGCTTGATCGTTAGGTCGTCGCCCTTCAGTATTTGCTCTCTGTACATATTTGTTACTGGTACTTCAGCTGTCGGTACTAAAAAATAATCCGTGTTAGCCACTTTAAATGCGTCTTCTTCAAATTTCGGTAGCTGGCCGGTACCAAACATGCTAGCTCGGTTTACCATAAATGGCGGCAATATTTCTACATATCCATGTGTATCTATATGCGTATTTAACATGAAATTTATTAACGCTCGCTCTAGTCTTGCCCCTAACCCTTTGTAGAACGTAAACCTAGATCCCGTTACTTTTCCCGCTTTTTCAAAATCCAAAATGTCTAGCTGCTCTCCTATTTCCCAATGTGGTTTAGGCTCAAATTCAAAGCTTGGCACTTCTCCAAATTTTCGTAGCTCAAAATTGTCGCTATCATCTGCTCCTACTGGTACTTTTTCATTCGGTATATTTGGTATCGTTAGCAATAATGAATTTAAAGTTTCATCCACTTCCCTGACTTGCTGATCTAATACCTTTATCTTTTCAGATAAATCCTTCATTTGTGCAAGAATCTCTGTCGTATCCTTCTTTTCTTTTTTTAGAATAGGTACCTGTTTTGATACTACATTTTGCGTATTTTTTAAAGCTTCTACCTCTGTCAATATAGCTCTGCGTTTAGCATCTAGGCTTATAAATTCACTCAGATCTATATTAGAATTTCGGCTGTCCAAAGCTTTCTTCACTTTATCAAAATCTGACCTAATTAATTTTATATCTAACATTTTTAAAACTCCTCTATATTTAAAATAATTTTTTATCATTATATGCTATTCTCAAATTCTTTGCAAGTCTTGCTAACTGAAATTTATGTTGTCGCTAAAATCCTACTCATTGTCAACAATTGCCATGATAAATTATATACTATTCTAAATTCTATACAAGTCTTGCCAACTGAAATTTGCATTATCGCTAAAATAGCACGAACTGTTAACAATTGTCATGACAAATTATATGCTATTCTCAAATTCTTTGCAAGTTTTGCCGGCTAAAATTTATATTATCGCTAAAATAGTATGTACTGTCAATAATTGCCATGACAAAAGTTCTCAAAAATCTTGAGTAAATTGGCTCTACAGGGTACAATAGATATATAAGTTCTTTATAGCAAATTTAGATAAGGAGATCGTGCATATGAAAAATAAATTTAGTATACTCATTATTGATTCAATGTTATTTCCTCAAATAACCTTTCCATGTATCGCTGATGATACATCTATTGACCCAAACATGGATAAAGATATGTCTTCAAAATTATATGAATGGATCAAAGTTGATGGGATGGAAAATGGCCGGATAAAGTTTGACAGCTTAACCGGGACTATTGTAGATGTTGAAACCTCTATGGTATCCGCTCAAATTCCAACCGAAATAAATGGTTCGCCAGTTATAGCAATCGGTAGTTTAGCCTTCGCTGGTTGTTACGCCCTTAGAGAAATTGTTATTCCAGAGGAAATTTCGTACATAGGCGACTTGGCTTTTGCTAATTGTAGTTCTCTCAATATAATATACTTTTTAGGTAACAAATACCAATGGGAAATTGTCACTTCTACAGCCGGTATATCCAAATCTACTGTCGTAGAATGTGAGGCCGAGTTGATGACTGCATTATAAAATGGAATTAAAAATCTATTTGGAATAAAAATTTGTTATTCAACTATTATTTTGTGATACAATTATATAAATAATATTCAATAAGGGGGCCTGCCCCTTTTTTGTTTTTTACTCTATCCGTTAGATTCATGAAACCTCCCTCGAAGATAGAGGTTATGTAAAAAAAAGGACTGACTCCTATTCAATATAGAAATCAGTCCTTATTAATTTCAAAGAAAAAAATTTTACGAAGTCACAACTCTAGGCGAACCACTCAGTCAGCTTCGCTGACAGCTCTCTAAATTAAAATTTCCCATCTAAATAATCTTGATTCCAAGCAATCCATGCATCATATTGAACTGCTTCCAATTGCTTCAAATGTTCTTCCCATTGCTCCTCGGTTAATCCGTTTAGAACACTCTGTGCTATGAATCCATTAATATATGCTTCTAATTCTGTTTGTAAGAACGTTTTTTCTGTTAACTTATCACTCGATACAGGTCGTATCGGTAAAAATTCATCTAAAAAGTAATCCTTATAAAAATCAACATATTGGTATCTTAACACATCGTCATTTATTTCTGCTGCATTCATATCCGGCTTAGCTGTGTCATCCCCGAACATAAGTGCCCCTAACCCTCTAAACGCAATCGTATAATTCAAATCTACATCACTTGTCATTCCATCCGGTAATGTTTCTGGCGAAGACACTGTGGCCGTTCCGTCTCCATTATCTATCCAAAGTTGTCCCGCATTACCATCTCTAGATATCCTTTTTAATTCCGGTGTCGAATGTAAATAATCCCACGCTCTCAAAGCTGCTAACGGATCTTCACAAGACGTTGTTAGTACAAATCCATTCATATTTGCTGTTCTAAGCCCATTTTGTCCCTGCTTCACTCCTTTTCCCTCGTATCCTGGCGCTTCTAATATCGGTACCGGTGCCCATATTTCAGCATCCTCTGCCCAGGTGGACTGCATTCCTACTACATTCTCATCCAATCTTGCTTGATACTGTGCATTTGTTAACGAAAACCCTTCTACATCTAATAACTCTTCTTTCGCTAACTTATTTAAAAATAATAAGTAATCTTTAAATGCTTGCGTATCTAACGTCGGCACTACAACACCATCTTGGACCAAACAATAATGCTCCGCATCGTTTATATTTCGTCCCGCTATTCCCCATGGCCCAGCAAATGCAAACTGTTTCGATGCCCAATTCGCTTGGCAAAACGCCAACGGTATCTCATCATCTTTTCCATTTCCATTCGGATCTTGCGTCTTAAATGCTTTCAATACCTCATACAACTCATCCGTTGTCGTTGGCATCTCCATACCTACCTTTTCCAACCAATCTGTCCTTATTAAGGGTACCGCTGTCGCCGAATTTGCGTATTCCGCATAAACTCCTGTCGGTAACGAATATATTTTTCCATCCGCCTTTTTTAACGCATCTAATCCTTCTGGTATGTTCTCCTCTATTTGACTAGTCAAATTCGGCGCATACTCTCTTAATATCTCTTCCGTAAACTCAAATAAAAATGTAGTATTATTCACTAACGTACTATCACTCGGCTGCGCCCATATTATATCCGGTAACCCGCTTCCAGCAGCAAATAATAAATTCAACTTCTCATTCATATTCGTTGTTACGTCCTCTATATCAAATATGACATTCGTATTTTCTGTTAATATCGGTAAGATATGCTTCTCATCATGGCTGGCCGAATAATCATTTACAGAACGAGACATCAACACGCTAAATGTATGCGGCTCTTTCACCACCGGCAATCCAGTAACAAACATGTTGCCTATCATCTCTCGGCCCGTTTCCTCATCTGTCGTCTTTTCGAAACTTACTTTGACCGCTTCATTTTTGCTAGCACATCCTACAAACGCCATAGTGAGTACTGATGCTAATATTAATTTACTAAACATTTTTCTCATAATTATCTTCTCCTTTAACCTCTCAGTCACTGCGTGACAGCTCTCCTAGAAGGAGAGCCTAGTACTAACCTTTTAAGGCTCCTACCATAACTCCCTTAACAAAATACTTTTGAATAAGTGGATATATACAAATAACCGGCAACGACGAAACTATTATTACTCCATACTTTATTACTTCCGCCATCGTATTCAACTGCTCTAATGCTTCCGGGTCCGTAATTTCTGTACCCGTATTCGTTTGCGCCAATATCTCTCTTAATACCAACTGCAACGGATACTTCGATGAATCGGACAAATATATCATCGGCGCAAAATATGCATTCCACTGAGCCACCGCTATATACAACGCTATAACAGCAATGATCGGCTTCGATAATGGTAATGCTATACTAGTAAAAAATTTCTCATTAGAACATCCATCTATTTCAGCCGATTCTTGCAACTCTGTCGGTATCGAGCTACTAAAGAATGATCGGATCAAAATAATATTATAAACACTGATTGTTCCCATGATTATCATTAAAATTCTTGTGCCCATTAATCCAATATTGTGTACTACTAAATATGTAGGGATGAGTCCGCCACTAAAATACATCGTAAATACTAATAGCGCCATCACTACTCCTCGATACGGTAAATCTTTTCTCGATAGAGCATATCCCGCCGGTATACATACCGCTAAACCAAACACTGTTCCGCCCACTGCATAGATTATCGTATTGAAATATCCTTGCCATATCCTCGTGTCTTCTAATATCTTTTGATACCCTACAAATGTTACTCCTTTTGGAAATAACAATATTTCTCCGCTATTTACATACACAGGGTCTGAAAACGAGGCTACCACCACAAAATATAATGGATAGATTACTATCACTAAAACTATCGCCAAGATAATATATATTATCGCATAAAATATCTTGTCGGCTTTTGAATCTTTTATCTTGTTACTATTCGCTTGTGTCATGTTATATCACCGCCCTTCTTACCATAAACTGCTACCAGATAACTTCTTGGCAAATCTATTTACTAATATTAAGATTATAAAATTTATTACATTGTTAAATAATCCTATCGCCGTAGAATAACTATACTGACTTTGTAGTAATCCTAGCTTATACGTATATGTCGATATTACTTCCGACTGCGCTAAGTTTAAATTATTTTGCAGTAACAATACTTTCTCAAATCCTACCGTCATCAACGATCCACATCTCAATACCAACAATATTATTATAGTCGGTACTATCGCTGGTAGGTCAATATAAAATATTCGTTTGAATCTTGTCGCTCCATCCATTATTGCTGCTTCATGTAGCTCCGGACTAACTCCTGACAACGCCGCTATGTAGATTATAGATCCCCAGCCCGCACTTTGCCATACATTCGATAATACATAGATCGCATCAAAATATTTCGCATCTCCCATAAAATATATTCTCTCGCCTAAAAATGGCTCCAATAACGTTACTATAAATCCAGACCTCGGCGATAAAAATGCTGTTATCATACCTACTAATACAACCACAGATATAAAATGTGGCATGTACGTTATCGTTTGCGTGAATTTTTTGAACCTTTCGTTCTTTAAACTATTTAACATCAATGCTAATATTATCGGTATCGGAAATCCTATTAGTATCGAAAAGAAACTTAACGATAACGTATTCTTGATTAATGTCCATGCCCTAGGCGAATTGAAAAACATTTCAAACCACTGCATTCCTACCCATGGACTGCCCCATATTCCTAGCCCCGAATTAAAATTTTTAAACGCTATTTGTATTCCGTATAACGGTAAATAGTTAAAAATAAATATGTAGATTACTACCGGTAGCAAAAATAAATATAACATCCAGTTTTTCTTCATTAGTAATTTTGTTTTAGCCTTTTGTGCCGCCTTCTGCTCAGGTGTTAACTTCGGTTTCTTACTTAACGATTTCTTTCGTAACGGCTTCTTTGCTATTTCCATTCCTTCCATCTCCTTTCAAAAAGCATTCATATTTTATATCCTATTTTATAGCAAAAAAATAAGCATAACCTAATTGCTCATGTATGCTATATATAAATATTATATGAATATTTTAAATTAATACTAACATTATGCTGTAATATTGTCAAGTATTACATTATTTGGATTTTTAAAAATTTTATCGCCTCTTTTGCTATTATTCCAATATCTCATCCTCTTACATTATTCGAATCTTTAAAAATTTTATCGCCTTTTTTGCTATTATTCCAATATCTAATCTTCTTACATTATTCGAATCTTTAAAAATTTTATCGCCTCTCTTACAAGTATTCCAATAATTAATCCTGTTACTATTCCCGCAAAAAGCAATATCGAAAAATAATATATTATACTAAAGCTTTCTACTAGGATCATTGCTACTATCACTTGGCCGATATTATGAAATACAGCTCCTATTATGCTCACTCCCATAATGCTAAAAGATTTGTTTCGATAAGCTAAACTCATTGCACTTAAACTTAATGTACATCCCGCTAAGCTAAATATTATTGTCATCGGATTCCCAAATAAAAATCCAGATAGTATCACTCTGATTGTTGATACTAAAAAGGCTGATTTAAATCCCATCTTATACAAAACTACTACTATCACTACATTGGCCAATCCCAATTTCACTCCATATATCGGTATTTGAAAAGGTATTAGCATTTCAATATAACTAAACATTAGCGCCAATGTTATCATAAGTCCTAGATAGGATACTTTGTTATTTTTCATAACTACTCCTTCCTAACTCGTACTAACCCACTTATTTAATTAAAATTATATTAATACGCTATAGCATCTATCTTCTTTGCTCTTTTCTTCATGTTCATACCATGAAAATATTTTATATTAATTCTAAGTCTAATTCTATTTTTGCATTAATTCATTATAGCATCTATCTTCCTTGCTCTTTTATTCATGTTCATACCATGAAAATATTTTATATTAATTCTAAGTCTAATTCCATTTTTGCATTAATTCGTTATAGCATCTATCTCCGATTCATTTTGTCCAATCACTTCTACTAAAACTCTATGCGGTAAGCATATTATATTTTCATTATTCTTAGAAATTTCTCCTTGATGTACGCATAAATGATCCGGGCATGTGGCCGAAATCATTTTAGCATGACCGTCTACAATTTCTAACTGATTTCTATTATTAATATTAATTAATTGATCTTCTTTTAAATAATATTCTCCAAACTTTTCTCCATCTATACTTACTAAAATCTTATCTCCTGTGTAAGCATTAAAATGAAAACCAATATAAAATAAAATTCCAACCAAAGACACAACCAATATTAAAACAATATCGTTTTTTTTCATATGTACATTTTCTCTCCTTAAAATACATTAAATTATAGATATCTACATAACACACATGAATGATTTCAGACCCCTTACTTACTCCTAACAATTTACTTTTTTGAAGCTTTTTTACTAGCATTCTCAATTTCTCTATGCTATAATTCTAAAAAATATCTTCTACTAAAAACGCATTCTTATATCCTTATATTATTCAATTGAATTATTTCAAGAAAATACCTTCTGCAAAAATCTTATATTATGCAGTCGAATTATTTTAGGCACCTTATTTATTTCTAACAATTTAGTATTTTATAGCTTTTGGGATTGTATTTTCAAATACAAATTTAGTTTAGCATAAATTATATCTATATTCAATGACAATCTAATTACAGATATCTGTAATATTACGCATAAATTATTTCAGGCCCCTTACTTTTTTCTAACAATTTAGTATTTTATAGCTTTTGGGGTTGTATTTTCAATGTCCATATGTTATATATAATAGTAGAAAAAAAAATAGATTCCCAATAAAAAAGAGAAATTTACATACATAAATAATTTTCACAATCTCCCCCTTACCGTTTCCCCGCAAATTGAAAAAGAAGTTCACTTATGTATGAAATTAAAAATAGTAGAAAAAATAGATTCCGAATAAACAAAGAGAGGTCGACATATGAAAATAGATAAATTCCAAACGAAAGAGAGATTCCCTTTATGAAGTTGAAAAGAATAATATTATTTACTACAATAATTTTTATATTTACTATCAACTCACAAATAATTAATCAAAACAATAATATAAAAAATCCACCTTACATATCTAAATCAGAATTTGTTTTCGATACTCTTGTTTCTATTACTCTCTATAATTCTTCCAATGAAAAAGTATTGGATCAAGCTTTCGATCTTTGTCAAGAATATGAAAATAAATTTAGCAAAACTATTCCTTCTAGTGAAATAAGTATTATAAATAATTCACATGGTCAACCAACCAAAGTCTCCACTCCTACTTTAGAATTGTTGGATACAGCCATCTATTATTCGGTTATCTCTAATGGGGCCTTCGATGTGACTATAGAACCGCTAAGCTCTCTGTGGAATTTTAAAAAGCATATCGTCCCTGATCCGATCGATATTCAATCCGCTTCTCAAAATGTTAATTATAAAAATATACAACTTAATTTCTTAGATAATACTGTTACTCTCTCAAACCCAGATACCCAAATAGATTTGGGCGGTATCGCTAAAGGCTTCATTGCAGATCAAGTTAAAGAATTTTTGCTGAAAAATAAAATAGAACATGCCCTAATTAATTTAGGAGGCAATGTTCTAACTATAAATAATAAACCTAATGGACATAATTTTGTTATCGGTATTCAAAAACCTTTTGCTAAACTAGGTGAAATTATTACCACCCACCAAATAAGCGATAAATCTTTAGTAACTTCCGGCATTTATGAACGCTATTTCGAAAATAATGGCCAACTCTATCACCATATCATTGATCCAAAAACAGGCTATCCCTGCGAAACAGATTTATATGGCGTTACTATTATTTCAAAAGATTCTGTAGCCGGCGATGCTCTCAGTACAATTTGCTTAATTAAAGGATTGGACGAGGGCATAGCCTTTATAAAAAGTTTAGACGATATCTCCGCTATATTTATTGACGACAATTTTAATATAATATATGTAGATTAACCTCTCAGTCAAGTTGCTCCAACCAATCAATAATAATAGCAGATATTTCTTCAGAATTTTTATCCTGCATCATTAAGTGCGTATTACCTTTATATCCTAAATCGGTTAACGTAATTACTTCTCCATATCCGCCATTTTTATTTAGTATTTCAGCCGTTTTTTGACAGGCTTCATATCTACCCGTTTGGCCTCTACTTTGAATATAATCGTATCAATAGTTTTTGTCCATTTTTCAAAAAGGAAATTTTAACGAAAAAAACTCTCCCTAATAAAATTTAAGGAAAGTTTTCATATAACAATTTATAACAATATTTATTATTTACGCTTAACCCAATTACGAATTTCTTTATCTAGGTTACTATCGTTTGCTAGAGATTTAGCGCCTTTTCCCCCTATTTTAAACTCTTTTGTACTTTTGATATTTCTATCGCCGATAAAGTTTTTTAAGTTTTCTATAGCAGACCCTTTATTATTGGCGTAAGTGCAAAATAGTTTAACCGGTTTTCTGGATAAATCCTGTTTTCGAACAAAAGATCTAACCGGTGGAGCAAAGGATCCCCACCAAACAGGCGTTCCTATAATAATTTCCTGATACTTATTCATCTCTATATTAGGCTCTTCTATTGGAGGCGAAACGGATTTTTTAATTTGTGATTTGCTCGCCATAAGTGCGGTTAGCATAGAATATTTTTTTTGAGGCTTAATTTCGTACAAATCCGCCCCTAATTCGTTAGCAATAGTTTCGGCCACAAACTTAGTATGGCCTTTTAAAGAATAATAAGCTACAAGTGTTTTCATGGATTAATCATTCCTTTCGCAAAAAGAAATAGTACACTAAAATAAATTTATCGATAAAATAATACGTCAATACAGCAATATGGTAATAAATTAGTTACCCAAGTTATAAATATCTACTTTGTCGATGTCGACATCCTTTTGAGCTATGTCAGCCATAGCGGATAAAGTATCCAGTGAGGTAATAATTTGGACAGACGATTCTATAGCTAAACGCCTAATTTTGAAACCATCTCGTTCTTTGTCATTACCTTTGGTTGGAGTATTAACTAGCAAGTCTATTTTACCACTTCTGATAAGATTTAACAACTCTTCATTTTCGGGCGACCAATTATCTATAATTTCTACTTTTATGCCAGCGGCCTTAAGTTTTTGTGCTGTACCGTCGGTAGCCATAAATTTATAATTTATTTCAGCGAATCGCTTGGCTATAGAAATGAATTCATCTTGGTCATAGGTCTGTATAGCTGCAACGATTGTTCCGGATCTGCTAGGTAACTTTTTGCCTGCTCCTATAAATCCTTTGTACAATGCCTCTTCTAACGTTTGGCCTACTCCCAAAACTTCTCCGGTCGATTTCATTTCTGGCCCCAAACTAACTTCTACTTCCGGAAGCTTTTCGGTAGAAAATACAGGTACTTTTACAGCATAAAAATCTTTTGGTTCCGGATATAAATCCGTTCCGTAACCCAAATCTTTTAATTTTTGTCCTAATATAGTTTTAGTCGCAAGCTCTATTATTGGTACGTTCGTAACCTTTGATATATATGGCACTGTTCGGCTAGAACGAGGATTTACTTCTATTATATAGAGTTCATCCTTGTACTCGATATACTGAATGTTTATCATGCCTAATACTTTTAGCTCTTTGGCCAGCATCTTAGTGCACGTAATTATTTTTTCTTTTATGCTTTCTGAAATATTCACACTCGGATATATTGTTGTACTGTCCCCTGAATGTATTCCAGCTCGCTCTAAATGCTCCATTATACCTGGTATTAGTATATCCTGACCGTCACATATAGCATCGACTTCAATTTCTCGACCCATTAAATATCTATCTATTAATACGGGATTTTGCTTGTCTCGCTCAAATGCATTTTCTAGATAACGTTTTAACTCTTTTTCTTCAAATGTTATTTCCATTCCTTGCCCACCCAATACATACGACGGTCTCACTAATACTGGATACTGCAAATCGGCCGCAACTTTTAACCCTTCTTCAATGCTCCAAATCGCTTTGCCTTTTGGCCTCTTTATACTTAACTTTTCTAAAACGTCATCGAACTTTTCTCGGTCTTCTGCTGCATCCACATGTCTTGGCTGTGTCCCTAAAACATTAATCTCCATGCTTTCACAAAAATTTGCTAGCTTTATGGCCGTTTGACCACCAAACTGAAGAATTACACCTTTTGGCTTTTCTTTGATTATTATGTGATATACGTCTTCGTCTGTTAACGGTTCAAAGTATAATTTATCCGATGTGTTGAAGTCCGTACTGACCGTCTCCGGATTATTATTCACTATTATCGTCTCGTATCCACATTTTTTTAACGCCATTATCGCATGAACACTGCAGTAATCAAATTCTATTCCTTGCCCTATCCTTATCGGTCCAGAACCTAATACCATAACTTTCTCTCTATCGCTTACTATTACTTCATCCATTTTGTCATAGGTCGAATAATAATACGGCGTTTGTGCTTCAAACTCTGCCCCACATGTGTCTACCATTTTATAGGTTGGGATTATCCCCCATTTAAACCTTAGATCTCTTATATCTTTCTCGGTTACTTCGCCTTCTTCTGTGTACTGTATAAATTCAGCGATAGCCTTGTCTGCAAATCCTCTCTTTTTAAGCTTACGTAAATATTTCGGCGTTAAATCTTCAAACTCCATTGTTTTTAAGACTTCTTCTTCAGCTACTATCCATCTAAATTTTTCTACGAAAAATATATCCATCCCCGTTATCTTACAAACTTGTTCTTTTCTATAATGTCTCCTTAATATCTCGGCTAACGCAAAAATTCTTTCATCATCTGCGGTGACTACTTTTTTCTTCAATTCAGCTAATGTACATTTGCTAAGCTTTTTATGCGAAAAACTATATTGTCCTATTTCTAAAGATCTTAATCCTTTTAAAAATGCACTCTCAAAATTATTTCCTATTGCCATAATTTCTCCAGTAGCCATCATTTTTGTGCCTAATGTCCTTGTTGCCGTATAGAATTTGTCAAATGGCCACTTCGGTATCTTTACTACGACGTAATCTAATGTCGGCTCAAAACATGCGTACGTTTTTCCTGTTACCGAATTTTCTATCTCGTCTAATCCATAGCCTAATGCTATCTTTGCCGAAACTCTCGCTATCGGATACCCGGTGGCCTTAGATGCTAATGCAGAGGATCTACTCACCCTCGGATTTATTTCTATTATTGCATACTCGAAACTATCCGGGTTTAATGCTATCTGAACATTGCAACCACCTCGAATATCACATTCTGATATTATGTCCAAGGATGCCCTTCTTAACATTTGATATTCTTTGTCTGACAACGTTTGAGATGGTGCCACAACTATGCTGTCTCCTGTATGGATTCCAACTGGATCTATGTTTTCCATATTACAAACAGTTATGGCCGTTCCATAATTGTCTCGCATAACTTCGTATTCTATCTCTTTCCAGCCTTTTATACATCTTTCGATTAAAACTTGGTTGACCCTAGATAAATGTATTCCGCTACTAGCTATCTCACTTAACTCTTCTTCCGTTTCTGCTATTCCACCACCGGTTCCGCCCAAAGTATAAGCTGGTCGAACTACAACCGGATAACCAATTTCCCGAGCAAATTTCACAGCGTCCGATACAGTCTCCACCGTTTTGGATTCGATCACGGGCTGATTTATTCGATTCATCAATTTTCTAAAACTTTCTCGATCCTCCCCTTCCTTTATAGCTGAAATTTGTGTGCCGATTACTTTTACATTGTACTTTTCCAATATGCCTAAATCATTTAGCTCTACAGCTAGGTTCAATCCGGTTTGTCCGCCGACACCCGCTAATAAGCTGTCTGGTCTCTCTTTGGCTATAACCTTTTCTAGGAAAGCATGATTTAGAGGTTCTATATAAATCTTATCCGCTATTTCTTTATCTGTCATGATTGTGGCCGGATTACTGTTAACTAAAATAACCTCGATACCTTCTTCTCGTATCGCTTGGCAGGCCTGTGTGCCCGAATAATCAAATTCCGCTGCTTGCCCTATCACTATCGGCCCAGATCCAATTACAAGAACTTTTTTTATGCTTAAATCTCTCGGCACTGTAATTTTCCTCCTTTTATCTCTCTTATAAATTCATCGAATATTTGCTTTGTATTCGTCGGCCTAGATCCAATTACAAAAACTTTTTTCATGCTTAAATCTCTCGGCACTGTAATTTTCCTCCTTTTATCACTTCTATAAATTCGTCGAATATGTGTTTGGTATCCGTCGGCCCTGGTGCTGCTTCAGGATGAAACTGCGTGCTATAAATATTTAAACTCTCTATATACATTCCCTCTACAGTCTTATCATTTAAATTCGTATGCGTTATTACTGCTCCCGTCGGCAACTTAGCTACATGATAATTATGATTCTGCGACGTAATATACACTCGATTACTAATCAAATCTCTAACCGGGTGATTAGAACCATGATGCCCAAACTTCAATTTGTCTGTATCACCATCCAGCGCTAAACTTAATAATTGATGCCCAAGGCAAATTGCTGTTATTGGTTTACAACCTATTAATTCCTTAATCGTTTCTACAACTTCTGGGATGTCTTTCGGATCCGCTGGCCCATTCGATAAAAATATACCATCCGGTTCGCTAGCCAATATCTCGGCTGCAGAAGAAAAGGCCGGAAATATCGTTAGCTTGCAGTTTCGCTTCTTAAATTCTCGCAAAATATTTTGCTTGATCCCGAAATCCATTACTGCTATATGCACCTCTTTGGATTTGCCCATTTCATATTTTTTAGGTGTACTAACCAAGGACACTGCATTGCTATTACTAAATGTATTCATTTTTAACTTAATCTGGCTGGGAGTCAGCTCTCTCACCGATATAATGCCTTTCATCGTCCCATAATCTCTTAACACCTTCGTTAAAGCCCTTGTATCTAACCCTTCAATACCTATTATTTTCTGGTCCTTTAAATATCCATCTAAGGTTAATTCACATCGAAAATTATTCGGATAATCACTCTTCTCTCGAACAACAAATCCTCTTACCATTGCTTTCTTGCTCTCCATATCATCTAAGTTTATCCCATAATTTCCGATTAATGGATACGTCATAACTACAATCTGTCCATAATACGATGGATCTGTCAATATCTCTTGATATCCCGTCATCCCTGTATTAAAAACTACCTCTCCTATAGTTTCTTTGATATATCCAAATGCCTTGCAGTCAAATGTTATTCCGTTTTCTAATATTAATTGTGCATTCATCATAGTTTTATCGCCTCTCTTAAGTCTGCTCGCATCATGATGACCGCTTCTCTAGATGCTTTAGCAAAGTCTTTAGCTCTAATCACTTGTGCTTTTTCTAATATTAATTGTGCATTCATCATAGTTTTATCGCCTTTCTTAAGTCTTCTCGCATCATGACGACTGCCTCTCTAGATGCTTTAGCAAAGTCTTTATCATTGGCCCCTTGTTTTTTATACGCTGCGATTATTCCCCTGGATGAATTAACTATAGCTCCAAGTCCTCGCTCATCAAAATAACCACTTATATTGCTAGCCGTTGCTCCTTGCGCTCCATATCCAGGTACTAAGAAAAATGTTTGCGGCATTCTTTCTCTCAATTCTTCGCCTTGCTCCTTGTATGTCGCTCCAACAACCGCTCCTATATTACTATACCCATACTTCCCTATTAAACTTCGTCCCCAATTCTTTACAAAATCTGCTATATAATCATAAACCGGTTTTCCGTCCACTACTAAATCTTGTATTTCTTCTCCACTCTTGTTGCTAGTCTTAACTAATATAAATAATCCCTTGTCTTTATTCTTACATGCATCCATAAATGGCTCTATAGCATCGTATCCCATGTACGGATTTAGTGTCACTGCATCTTCTTGCCATAAATCAAAAAATTCTCCCTCTATATTTGTTCCGCTTATATGCGCCGAATATGCTTCTGCCGTGCTGAATATGTCACCCCTTTTTATATCTCCTATAACTAAAAGATTTTTTTTCTTCGCATACTTTATCGTCTTGATATAACTTTTTAGACCCTCTACCCCATATCTCTCATACATCGCTATTTGTGGCTTCACCGCCGGTATCAAATCATAACTATAATCTATTATTTCTTTATTGAATTTATAAAACATCTTACCAACCGCTTTTGGTGTTTTTCCCCATTTCTTAAAACACTTCTCTTTTAAAAAATTAGGTATCATTTCTAACGTAGGATCTAATCCCACCACTGTAGGATTTTGCTTTAACTTTATCTGTTCTATCAATCTGTCTATCATCAAAAAAACATCCTCTCGTTTATTTTTCGGCAAAAAAAAACAATGAAAAAGTTTAGTTGCTTTCCCATTGCCCTTATAGATTTGTTGTTACGAAAAGCCTCACAGGCAATCTAACTAATCTTGCTAAATACTAGCATAGTCCGAGCCTTCTGTCAATATCTTAATTTTACTTCACTATAGTTATCGTATTCTTTTGTACTATTGCTGTGCTCTCAAATATTAATGCTACATCCTCCAAAGGTAAATACGTATACCCGTACGAAATAACCGGAAATGCACTCATTTGAAGTGTTACGTCATCTTTTCTTACTAGATAACTTCCTATCGTAAACTCATAATCACATTCATCATATCTTATAAATACTTTGTGAACATGATCGTTTTTCATACTAAACGAAATGTCTTCCTCCTCTACATCAAACAAATAGGCCACATCTCTTACTCCTAGCATAATTTGATTGTTTTCTATGTACGGGAAACATCTTACACCTGCAGAGACACGTTCCAAATAACGCCTGTCGAGCAGAACTGGGTCGGTTTCCCCTACAAATTACAATTGAAAAAAGAGCCATCAAATTCTACAACCACCTAAAAACAAGCGA
>LNZM01000033.1 GCA_002007295.1 Candidatus Epulonipiscioides saccharophilum
ATTATATAATCCAATATTAGCACAACAAAGTAAAGCAGAAGGTAAAGTAGAACTTTTATATACTCGTTTTAAAATGAATGATAAAGAAATTTCTAAGGAATTAAAAATGCCATTAGAGACCGTAAAAGAAATAATTAAAGAATTAAAATTATAAAATAAATAATGAGCACTTCAATTATGGAGTGCTTTTTAAGTAGGATAGGATAAATTTTAGAGGAGATGAATATAATATTCTTTATAACTTTAATAATATTATGGATGATTTTTAGTTACTACACATTTATTATAAATCGCAAAAATGAGCTGGACAACTTATCTATGGTTAAAACATCTTTTGGAGATATTTCTTATATTGATATAAACAGCAATAAGCAAGAAGTTATACTATTTTGCACAGGTGGCGGCGTTGGATTGGATAGCGTAAATGCATTTAAATGGTTAAAAACAAGTGATTTTAGAGTGATTTGTATTAATCGTCCGGGATATAATAAGCTGAATATTGCAAATGATTTTGAAACACATGCTGACATATTCTATGAAGTGTTAATCGGATTAAATATTAATACAGAATTGATTAATGTATTTGGTGTATCCATGGGTGGGGCAAGTGCTATTAGTTATACAAGAAAATATGGGGCTAAAAAGCTACTTTTATGGAGTGCGATTACTACAAGTTATTTACCAAACGAAGAGGCTGTTAATTCAGCATTAGGAAAATTGGTTATGAATAGTCAAATGAAAGATATTATTTCTTATTTTTTAATGTATGCAGCAAAGCTTATGCCAAGTACAACTTTCGTAGAGTTTGTCTATCAAAGTGCTGACATTAGTAAAGAGGATCTTAAAAAATATGCTAACACTATGATGAAAAATAAAGACTTAAAAGCTGAATTTCTAGCATTTGTAAAATCCATGACACCAATGAGCTATATTTATCCTGGTATGATGAAAGAAATTGAGATGGCGAAAGAGTTTAATGGCCATTTATCAGAGATAAAAACACCTTGCTATGCTATTCATTCAATTTTGGACAAGGATGTACCAATAGCACATCTTGATTATTTAGCAAAATTATTGCCGTATGCAAAGACAGTGCGAGTTAAGTGCTTAGGTCATTATGTATGGTGGGGGCCAGAATCTGAAGAAGTTATAAATAATAGTTTGTCTTTTTTAAAACATGGTAATGATTAATTAAATTTTACCCTTGAAAATTTATTTTTTTGATGCTATTTTCTATAGTAAATTACAAAATAAATTAAAGGAAAAATTATGTTAACACTATGTGCAACACCAATTGGTAACTTATCTGATATAACAATTAGATCATTAGATATATTAAAGGCTGCGGATTTAATATTATGTGAAGATACGAGAGTAACAATCAAGCTATTAAATCATTACAATATAACGACGAAATTAGAAAGCTATCATGAACACAATAAATTTGCAAAGACAACAGCAATAATAGAAAGATTGCAATCCGGCCAGAATATAGCATTAGTCACAGACGCTGGTACACCGGGCATATCGGATCCCGGTGAAGATCTAGTTAAAGCCTGTATAGATGCTGGTATAGAGGTTACTTCTACACCGGGGCCTGTGGCTTTCATTGTAGCATTAATATTATCTGGTAAATCAACACGTAGATTTATATTTGAAGGATTTTTACCAACTAATAAAAAAGAAAAATTAGCTATATTGCAAAGTTTAGCAAATGAATCTCGCACGATTATTCTATATGAATCACCGCATCGTATAGAAAAAACATTGAATTCTATTTTGGATATTTTGGGTAATCGAAATATAACTTTAGCTAAAGAATTAACTAAAAAATTTGAAACTTTAATTCATACGACTATTATTGATGCTATCTCTATGTTTCAGGCCATGATTCCGAGGGGCGAGTTTGTTCTTATAATTCAAGGCAAGGATATTGATTTAATTCGCCAAGAACAAATTCAGAATTGGCAACAGATATCTATTATAGAACATATGGATATTTATTTAAAGCAAGGCTTAGCTGAAAAATTTGCTATGAAAAAAGTTGCTATAGATCGTGGTATTTCTAAACGTGATATTTATAATCAAATTAAAATTCTAGATAAATAATATCTTGTCTCTATCCTGTTACTACTAGCTCCGCATTATAAATTAAAACTTTACTTTTGTAGTGTTTTTTTGTGGACTAATTCTAATTTACTATGAAATTCATAAACTAATAATATCGTATAAGTTAGGAGGTACATATATGTCATGTTATTTTAAGAGTGTCCTACAAGGATTTGTGCCTAATGATAATATTATAGAAGTCATTGATTCACATTCAGATAAAAGCGATTTCTTATTGTCGGATATCGATGATGATGATCAGCCAGAAATTATTTTGCTTGTTAATTATGATAATAAAATTCATTTAACTATGTTAGATAGAAAAAATTTTAAATGGCACGTTTGCTTCTTTCATGAAATAGATCTGGTTGCTGAAAAATTAGAATTTTTGCGCCCTATTCATTTGTTTGAAAATGTAAATAATATTTATCCTATTAAATTAGAAAAGCTTTTCGAAAAATCTAAGCTAAATTTTATAGCTGTTATTGATAATATAAAGTACGAAGCTATTATAAAATCTCCTCAATTTACTTTTGATCATTCTAACAACTCTTCGGATTCATTTCTATGTAATTGCAATCCGAACAAACAAGATAATCAAGATAAAGAATCGTTACAAAAAGCTCAAAATAGAAGTTTACTAAAAAAAGCCGGACCTAGGCTAATTAAAAAGTTTGATACTAGTGCAAATCCATCTCCACAACAATCAAATAATTCTGTATCCTTAGAGGAAAAAAATCTCTCAAATCTAAATTCGAATCAAACTATCTCGGATTCTGAGAATATAATTGAACATAAAGCAAAAACATTAAAAAATCATTCTAATACAACAGAAAATTTAAATGAAACTATTCTGAATTATTCAAAAAATACAGAAGTAGATGAAAATGGAAATATTATATCTCATCCTAAAAATAAATCTACTGATGAGATACAGTCAAAAATACAAATTAACGATAATTTGGATGACAAGACAAAAATAGTTGATTCTAAAGAAAATAAAGTAGATGTTAAACCTTTTACAATATTCGAAGCAGCGTTACAAGATAATTTATTAAAGTCATCGGATCCACAAACAACTAAAATTGTAAGAGCTAAACTTGGATGTGGAGGAATAATAATCATGCCAAAATTAATAAAATTTGAACCTAATTTTAAAATGCATGATTACGATGTAGTTATAGACGAAAAAGAATTGGTTGGGGATAGTAGTTATCCGACACACTTAGTTCAATTAGTAGGTAGAACAGTGGGTATCGATCCGAGTTTATATAATTCTCTTTATCTTTTTGTAGAAGATTTAACGGATAAATTGGCTAGTATAAAGATTAATTTACCTATTTCTAGTGGAATAAATCCAGAATTAGATTTAGTCGAATTTTCTTTGCCGGCATTTCCAACTCCAGTTAACGTAGAAAATATCATTGTAAAAATCAGAGAAAAAAGATCAGAATTTGAGATTTTGAATACTTTTATATATTCTTTTGCAAATAATAAGGTTAACATTAACTTCGATTCTAATTACTTTGAATATCAATTTGGTGGTAAGTTAACAATTTTAGATGATTATATAGGAATATTAGAACTTAGAAATGGTAATGTATTTGAATTAAATTTAAGTCATGCTAAAGAAGATTTTCTAGATTTACTTTATGATGACAACGGTATCCTTAATGCTATTGATATGCGTAATTATATAATAATGGATGATTTAACTTTTGTTGAAGATATTGATTCGAATAATTTAGTGATTACTCAAAGCATTATTAGTAAATTAAATAATTCTAAAATTTCTATAGATGCTACTTTAGGATATGTTGAAACAACTTTTAGATATACCAATAAATCCGAATTACAACTAATCGATCAGTATGTACGTTTAGCGGATTAAAAATGATTATATTGAATTGCTATAGAATCGAAGTGAAAAAATCATCAAAAAATTACATATAAAATCTAGAATAAAAATTTAAAATACTAAAGAATTTAATTAACTTGTATAAAAATTAAATAATAAAAAATTATTATTGACAGGTGGTCCATTTTATAGTGGACTAATTCTAAAAAAATATATGTTTCATAAACTGATATTATAATTGCAAATAGGTTTAGGTTAAAATTGTAATGATTACATTTTTTAGTGACCTAACTAGGTTTGTGATTACTCTAGAGAATATAAAGGAGGCATTAAAATGGATTTTCTTATAAAAGATTTTTTATTAGGCTTTCTACCTGAAGAATCTCAGGTAAAGCTCTTAACTACTTATCTTAACGATGCAAACTTTATTTTGGCTGATATTGATGGAGATGTACAACCTGAGATTGTCATGCTGATGGAAAGCAATAATATAGTATATTTAGTTGTTTTAGATAGAAATGAAGCGAATAAATGGATAATATCATATGCAAAGCCAGTAAATGAAGTTGCAGATAATGAAGAGTATATAAGTCATATTGTACCAACCAAGGTACCATCTAGTTTGCTCGCATCATTTGGCGGTAAGTGGTTTAATTCGGATACAATCTTTTGTAACATGGAAAATTTAAAATGTATAGCATTAATAGAAGGATTTACTTTTGAGGCTGAAATAACAGTTTATCCAAATTTATGGGTTAGTTCTGCAGTAAAAATGTTGGAGAATAATTTGGCCCAAAAAGCAAAAGAATTAAAAGTTTCTATTTCAGATGAAATCAAAAAGGCTGATGGTACTCAAAATCCGAATTTAGAAAGAGGTTCTGTATACTGGCCGTCGGATACAAATAATTCGGGATCAATTGCTTCGGAGATACAATCTATTCTTAAGCCTTTGATGAATAATATGCCTATACCTAATTTTAACGCTCCACCAATTCCTGATATACCTGAAGGACCAGCTTTACCGAATCCAAACTATCCTATCCCACCTATGCCAGAGTTGCCCAATTTGCCAGAGTTGCCCAATATACCAGATAACGTCATAAAAAGTGTTACTCCAAGTTATACTTTAAATGGTAAAATTGGTTATAATGATATTTTGATAGATCAACAATTTGGTAACATAAAATCTGGTTCTCACTCAGAAATTCTTCAACTTTATGGTAAGCAGACAACAGTTAATAATTATTTTTCAGATATGTATTTAATAATACAAACATCAAATAACGAGCCTAACATAAAAATTAATTTACCTATTACAAAAGGCTATGATCCAAAATTACAAATTGTTTATTTTTCTGGTGAAGCATATAGGGATGTAGCAGTACAAATAAACTTAACACCTTATACAGATCAAGGTATTCCAAGTATAGCGTACTTTGTGTATTCTTATAATACAGGTAGTCTAAAAATGATATTTGATTCTCAATATTTTAATGAAAATTTTGGTGGCAACTTATGGGTTGGTAGTTATTATGGTCAAATTTTCCCACTCAGCTATGCTTATTTCCAAGATTTATACAATGACCCAAAGAGTGAAATGATTACTATACAACCTATTGTCTCACAAAATTATGTAATTTTAGCTTATATGTATTCTATATTGCAATACGATTATGCTCAAAATGGCCTAGTTGTAACACATAAATCAGTTGAACATTCTTCTATGCCTCTTACGGATCCTGATACCGATGAAGAATTACGCCCAACACCGGGTATTAGAGTTCCCGATCCGATACCAGATATTAGAGTTCCAGATCCGATACCGGATATTAAAGTTCCAGATCCAAGAATGATGTATCCAAACGTTGATAATTCAAACCAACAATCCAGTACTCGAATGTTAAAAGCTTCTATGCCAAGTGTTGTTTTCAGCCCAATTATTGCTCCCGATGATGTTTTAATATCTCAAAAATTCGGTAATGTAAAAGGTGGATCTAATTCTGAACTGATAAAATTACTTGGCAAAACAAATAGTATAAGTTCTGGATTCTATTATGATATTTATCTCTTAATTGAAGCATCTAGTAATGAACCTAGTATCAAAATTAATCTACCTGTAACTAAAGGCTATAATCCTACTATTGAAGTTCTATATTTTTCTGGTACTGCCTATAAGGATATCGCCGTTAAGATTGAGCCAAGTCTAGATCATATAGAAGATGGAATTTCTTTCTTTATTTATTCTTATAATACAGGAAACTTAAAAATGATTTTTAACTCAAAACAATTTGATGTAGCATTTTCTGGCCAAACATTAATTAATAATCAATATTGTCAAGCCATGAAGCTAAGTCAAGCATATTTTCAAGATTTGTGGAATGAAAATGTTAATTCTTTAATCACAGTTCAAGAAGCTAGATCTTTTAATGCTGGTAAAGTTATAGGTTATATTTATACTATTTTCAGTTTTGATTATAACCTCGATGCCCTTGTTGCGTCTGCTAACTACCTTCAAGATTTAGATCGTTCAGCTAGTAGAGATCAAAATGCTGCATATCCGTCAATTCCTCTTCTAGATCTAAACAAACTAGCTACTCCAGATAAGCCAGTGCTTCCAAATTTGCAAAATAATCCTCCAATAGATCCAAATTATCCTCCAATAAATCCAAATTATCCTCCAATAAATCCAAATTATCCTCCAATAGATCCAAATTATCCGGTTATTCCTTTACCAGATAAAGATGATTATGCTAGTTCGATTTATCCAACCAATCTAAGCCTAAAAGCGTCTGTACCAAGTATCGTTTTAAATCCGGATATCGCTTATGATGATGTCCTTATAGCTCAAAAATTCGGTAATGTAAAATCCGGATCTAATTCTGAAGTAGTTAAATTGTTGGGTAAAATAAATAGCGTAACTTCTGGATTCTATTATGATATTTATTTATTAATCGAAACAGGTAATAATGACCCTAGTATAAAAATTAATTTACCTGTAACTAAAGGATATACTCCAAGTCTTGAAGTGATAGCCTTTTCTGGCACAGCTTATGAGGATATTGCTGTTAAAATTGAACCAAGTCCAGATCATAAAGAAGATGGTATTTCTTTCTTTATTTATTCTTATAATACTGGTGATTTGAAAATGATTTTTAACTCAAAACAATTTGATGTAGAATTTGGCGGTCCAACAATAATTCATAAGATCTCTTGTCAAGTAATGCCTTTAAATAAAGCATACTTTAAAGATTTATCTCAAGAAAGTCTTAACTCTTTCATTACAGTTCAAGAAGTTAAAAGCTTTGATACTAATGAGCTTATAGGTCATATTTATACTATCTTTAATTTTAATTATGATTTGGATGCTTTACTGGCACTTTCTCATTATTTTCAACCTTTAGCTATTGGAGAACCGATTGTTCCTTTACCTGATATCGAAAGACCAATTATTTCAGATCAATCCGGAGTTCCTACTATGCCAAATGATCCAAAAATAGATCACGGTTATCCGATTATTCCATTGCCAGATATCGAAAATAATAAACCTATTGGCCCACTAATTCAAGAACAACCAAATCTCAATAATCCAAATGCTACGGACAATCCTAATAATTCTAATAATCCTAATATTCCAAATAACCCAGATATTCCGAACAATCCTCCAGTTGATAAACCAGAAAAAAATCCAGGTAGCTATGTAAGTGGAATTAAAATTCCGAATAATTATACAATATTTAAAAGTGTTCTTGGAAATATAAGAGGCGGTTCTAGGCCAGAAATAGTTACTTTAGCAGCTAAAATAGCACAGATAAAAGAATATTATACAGGTCTAACTTTGTTTATCGAAAGTCAAGATGTTAATGTTCAGCCTATGCAAATTATTTTACCTATTACTGCTGGTTACAATCCAACTCTAGAATTGGTAAATTTCTCCGGTGAGGCTTACTTAGATACGGTTATTACTATCGATCCAAAAGGTAATGGCCAGTTCCGAGAAGTGTTTATATATTCTTATAATACAGGAAACTTAAGGATGATATTTGACTCACGTGACTTTAATGAGCAGTTTACTGGTGCAGTTTATTATGCAAACGACTATAAAGTAAATATTGCTTTATCAACTTACAAAAAATTTACTTTGAATATTGGTCCAAATAACGATAATGCAGCTAAGTTATATAGTCCGGATGGAAAGTTGCTTGCACCGACGCAAGGAAAAATAATGCCACTTAGCAAAATAGAATTTGTGAAGTATTGGGATGAAAAGACTAAAAATTTAGCAGTAATTCAACCTGTTGTTGGTATTAATGAACAGGATGTAATCGGTTATATTGAAACTATATTTGTCTTTAATTATGATATAAATGCTTTAGTTGTATATGATCAAGAGGCTTTTGTTATTGGTTCGGCTGTAACACCGCTTTAAGAATAAATTAAAATCTAAGAGACTATGGCTATTTTTGTCATGGTCTTTTTTCAAAGGAGTGATGTATGGTGATACATGGTGAATTGGGTGGAGGCTTTATAGAAACTTATTTAGGTATAACTATACCGGCAATATATTTACAGTATGAAATGGCCAGCCCGATCGAAAAAGATTTTAAGATCATATGTGAAGTACCAGGAAATGTATTTGGTACAGGTGGCGAAAATATCATAAAACTAATTGGAAAATTGACTGATATAAAAGAGTATTATGAATCCATGTATATATTAATAGAAAATTTAGATAAATCGATACAGTTTCAATTGTATGAATGCTCATTTGGATTTAAACCGAGTATAGAATTAATTAATTTTTCAGGAGAACTGTATGAAGATATTCTATTAAAGATAGATCCGGAGCCAGAAAGAGATGAGCAATGTAGTAGTAATAAAATATTAGGAGTATATATATATTCATTTAATAGTGGTAGTTTAAAAAAGATATTTGATTCACAAACATTTAATTACAGTTTTGACGGCGTTGTATTATACGAAAATAATTATAAAGTTCAGGTAGTAATGAAAACGGGTAATAGTTTTATATTAGATGTAAAGGATAGCCAAAATTTAAATCAAATATATCAAGGAAGCGGAAGGATAATAGGGACGAGATTTGGGCAAGTTATGGCGTTAGGAAAGATTGAATTTT
>LNZM01000034.1 GCA_002007295.1 Candidatus Epulonipiscioides saccharophilum
ATTATTAGCTAGAGTATCTATTGTATAAAAATATCCTATCAGTGTTGAAGGAACACCGAACATTACTAAAATCATCACCCCTATTATAAATTTACCAAGTGCTTTCAATGAATCATTCCTTTCTTATTTTAATTCAACTACGGTTACACCATGTTCCCCCTCACCATATTTACCAGGTCTATAACTTGCTACGTGTGGAATTTTTCGTAGCATATTTTTAATTGCTTCTCGCAGAACACCGGTTCCTTTACCATGTATTATGGTTACATTTTTTAGGCCGGAAAGGTAAGCATCATCTAAATACTGACTAGCGGCTTCGATGGCTTCATCACCGGTCATACCACGAAGATCTATTTCGGGTCTTATGGTCATGGTTTTGCGGACATTATGAGAAATGCCTTGTTTTTTTGAGTATTCTTTATCAACCTGTCCGGATTTAATAGATCTAGAGATATCATCTAACTTAACAGTAACGGGTAAAATACCGAGTTGAACAGTTACTTTGTTGTTTTTTATGTTAGTTACAATACCGGATTGATTAAAAGAAATAACAAGGACTTCTTCCCCAATTTTGACATCTTTTAAGAGTTTAGGTTTAGGCTTAGTATAGCCTATTTTTTTATCTAGTTCTGCACTTTTAGTAGCTTTGGTTTGGTGAACTTTTTGTTTAATAGATTGAAGAGTATTCTCATCGATGTTAGAAAGTGCATCACGGGCGGTTTGACGAACTTCTTTTAAGATATTTTCGGTTTCTATTTCGACATCTCTTAAGAGTTCTTTACCCTTTTCTTCGGCACGCTTAAGAATTTTTTGGCGAGAAACCTCTAATTTTTGGCGTTCTTTTTTAATAGAATCCTTTAAATCTTCAGCTTCTTGTCGAAATTTTAAGGCGTTTTCTTTTTCTACTAAAGCGGTTCTTTTAGAATATTCTAGTTCTACTAAGATGTCTTCCATCTTAATATTTTCTTTTTGCAAAAAGACCTTGGCATCATCAATTAAGTGTTCAGGAAATCCTAATTTTTTAGAAATTTCGAAAGCGTTACTTTTACCGGGGACACCAATTAATAATTTATATGTTGGACGAAGTTGTTGTATGTCAAACTCACATCCTGCATTTTCAACATTGTTGTTAGATAAAGCATATAATTTTAATTCACTGTAGTGAGTAGTGGCGACGGTAGTAATTTGTTGTTTACGCAAATGCTCTAAGACGGACATAGCTAAGGCGGCCCCTTCGGTAGGATCAGTACCGGAACCAAGTTCATCTAAGAGGATTAAGCTATTAGTAGTCATGTCGGTTAAAATTTCTATTAAATTAACCATTTGGGCGGAAAAAGAGCTTAAACTTTGCTCTATGCTTTGTTCTTCACCTAGGCTAGCGAAGACATCGTCGAATATAGCAAGATCGGAATTTTCCTTAGCAGGGATAAATAGACCACATTGAGCCATGATAGTAAATAAGCCAATGGTTTTTAAAGTAACAGTTTTTCCGCCGGTGTTAGGTCCAGTGATTAATAAGGTAGTGAAATCGGACCCTACATAAACATCGATCGGAACTACGGTGGTTGGATTTAAGAGAGGATGTCTAGCGCCTTTAAGATTGATATATTTTTTTTCATTCAGGACTGGAGCATGGGCATTGATTTTGAGGGCATATTCAGATTTAGCGAATATTATATCTAAGGTTATTATGGAGTCAAAGGTTAATAAAAGTTCTTCGGTTATGAAAGAGATTTTTTCACTAAAGGTAGCTAAAATGACTTGTATTTCGTCTTGTTCAGCAGAGATTAATTCACGAATTTTATTATTCATTTCAACAACGGCAGCTGGTTCGATGAAGACGGTGGATCCACTACCAGAAGTATCGTGTACTATACCTTTAAAAGAAGTTTTTTGGGCAGCTTTAATAGGAATGCATTGTCGACCATCTCGGACCGTAACGATGGCTTCTTGAACCATATCCTTATATTGAGTAGATTGAATGATACTTTGGATTGTATCCTTAACTTTTAAATTTAGCCTAGATATTTGTCTCCGAATGCTACTTAATGTTGGAGTAGCATCATCTGAAAATTCATCTTCGGCTATGATGCATCTATTAATTTCGTATTCAAGTTCTTTATAAACATATAATGAATCAAAATATTCTCCAAGAGTATTTAGTTGAGTATCCATAACTTCTTCGTGAGCATATTTTTTCAAAAGTCTAGCTGTTTTTAATACTTTACCAATATTTAAAATTTCGCCAGATCCAATAATTCCCCCTATTTGAACTCGTTGAATAGAAGTTTTAATTTGCTTTATTCTGTTAATTGGCAATCGACCTTTTTTTAAACTGATGTTGATAGCATCGTTAGTTTGGCCTTGTAGTTTATAGACTTCTGATGGATCTGAAGTAGGCCGAAGTAATTTTATTTGATCTCTAGCTTCGTCGGTTATAGCATAGTTGGCTAATTTTTCACGAATTTTATGAAATTCTAATTTATATAATGCTTTTTCGTTCATGAATCCTCCTAGTTATTTAATGCAGTATTTATCTAAATAAATTTCCATTTTATTTTTCAATGTATCATCAATGATAATCTGTCCATCTACTGGATGATTATGCAAAGTTTCGATAATATCTTTTACGGTTACAATAGGATAAGTGTCAATGCCAAACTCTTGTTTAATTTCTTCTATAGCAGTAAGATTGGATTGGCCTTTTTCCATTCTATCGACAGAAATGATTAAAGCTTTAATATTGACGTTGGCGGAAGATTTTAAGATAGGTAAGCATTCTCGGATTGCTGTACCAGCGGTGATTACGTCTTCTATAATAATGATGTTATCCTCATCATGTAGTTTAGCACCGATCAAGTTGCCACCTTCACCATGGTCTTTGAGTTCTTTGCGATTAAAGCAGTATAGAGGATCTAGGTTATATTTATTGTTAAGGGCAACAGCTGTTGTTACAACTAAAGGTATGCCTTTATATGCGGGGCCGAATAATGTAAATTTTTCGTTCTTAAATTTTTCGTTTAGTAGAGTAGCATAAAATTCGCCTAATTTAGAAATCTGACTAGCAGTTTTGTAGTTTCCAGTATTAATAAAATATGGTGTTTGTCTACCGCTTTTAGTAATAAAGTCGCCAAATGTTAATACTCCTGATCTTACCATAAATTCAATAAAGTCTTTTTTCATTGCAAGTTCTCCTTTTTTAGTTTATTATAACATGTGTTAGAAACATTTGTTTATCATAGCATGCAATAGAAATAATGTGAAGAGGTCAATTATGTTAAATTTGCCAACAAATCCGGGTGTATATTTAATGAAAAATGAGTTAGATGAAGTTATTTATATAGGTAAAGCTAAAAATCTTAAGAATCGAATAAGTCAATATTTTCATAAAAATGCTAATCATGGGATTAAGGTTAAAAAGATGATTAGTAATATTTTAAGCTATGAATATATCATTACAAATACAGAGATAGAGGCATTAATTTTAGAATCTAATTTAATTAAAAAATATAGTCCGAAGTATAATATAAGATTAAAAGATGATAAGCATTATCCATATATAAAGATTTCTACTAAGCAAGCATTTCCTAAAATAGAAGTGGTGCGTAGAGTTTCAAAAGACAATGTACAAGGTAGGATAAGGTATTTTGGACCATATACAGATGTAAAAAGTATGTGGGAAATGGTAGAAATTATTAAAGAGACGTGGAATTTAAGAAGCTGTAATAAAAAATTATCTAAGGATGTAAATAAGCAACGTGAATGTTTAAACTTTCATATAGGTCTTTGTAGTGCACCGTGTATTGATAATATTAATAGAGATGAGTATAAGAAAATAGTTGATGAAGTGATAAGTTTTTTAGAAGGCAACTATGAAATTGTAGTTAATAGGTTAGAAAAAAAGATGATAGAAGCATCTGAGAAAATGAATTTTGAATTAGCAACAAAGATTAGAGATAGATTAAGAGTTATATCGAAATTTAAAGAAGAACAAATAATAGATGTAGTATCGAATGATAATTATGATATTTTGGCATATGAGTCTAAAAAGTCAAATGTAGAAACAGTGATACAGATTTACTTTGTTCGGAATGGAAATATTGTGGATAGGAAGCATTTTTTTATTTTAGATGATGATGATAGGGGAAAATTGTTTAGAGATTTTATAGTTCAATTCTATAGTGAAGCAAGATTTATTCCGAAAGAGATCATAGTGCAGATAGAGCCAGATGAGATAAAATTATTAGAAGAATATTTAGAAGAAAAAAGGGGATCTAAAGTGAGAATAAAGGTTCCACAAAGGGGGCGTAAATATAATTTAATGAAGTTAGCGCATCAAAATGCAGAATTAATATTGTTTGAAAAAGAGGTTAAGATTGAGCAAAAGGAGATAAAAAAGAAAGATACGATGATAGAATTAAAGGATCTTTTAGGGTTAGAGAGGGGAATAGAAAGAATAGAAGCTTTTGATATTTCGCATACAGGGGGAACAAATACGGTTGGAGCAATGGTAGTGTTTGAAGATGGCAAGGCAAAGAAGGAGGAGTACCGAAAATTTAAGATTAAGACAGTTGTTGGGACAAATGATTATGCAAGTATGAAAGAAGTAATTTCTAGGAGATATAAGAATAGAGAAGAGTTACCATCGTTGATATTAGTAGATGGAGGCAAGATACAAGTGGAAGTAGCAGAAGAAATTTTAAAGGAGTATAATTTAAATATACCGGTTTGTGGTATGGTAAAGGATGATAAGCATAAGACGAATGGTTTAATTTATAACAATCGAGAAATAGCTTTAAAAAAAGAGACGGATATATATAAGAGTGCGACACGTTGCGATATGAAAAGTATCGCCTAAATCTTGAAATATAAGATTAAAAGAACTAATAATCTGAACAATCGAATGATAGGGTAACGCCTTGAAAGGTTGTCCATAATACTCCGAATGGCGACAGTACGGTAAAATACTAAACGTCATAAG
>LNZM01000035.1 GCA_002007295.1 Candidatus Epulonipiscioides saccharophilum
GAGATGGCTGAAATTAATTTATCTTTATCTAAATTATATTTCGAAATAGAAAGAGAGGCCCAATCGTATTATGACGATATGTAGCGGAGTGTGGTAAAATGATAGTTAAACGTGGTGATATATTTTATGCGGATTTAAGCCCAGTTATAGGATCCGAACAAGGAGGCATTAGACCTGTACTGGTTGTTCAAAATGAAATGGGTAATCGATTTAGTCCTACCGTTATTTGTGCAGCAATAACTTCAAAAATTAATAAAGCAAAACTTCCTACTCATGTGGAAATTGACGACAAATACTATGGTATTGTTAAAAAGTCTGTGATTTTGCTAGAGCAAATTAGGACTATAGACAAAAAAAGGTTAAAGGAAAAAATATGCCATTTAGATCAGGACTTGATGAAACAAGTAGATAAAGCTATACTTGTGAGCTTTAGCATAGGTACATAGACTACTTGTTTTGACGGCAAAAAAATAAAGGACTAGATTTACTAGTCTTTTTTATTGACAAATTTCAAAAATAATTTCATAATATATATAGCATGCAGAAGAACTATATATTAGAAAGAGGGAAATGTATGGAGCAATCAAAATTAACACAGCAAGCGCAAGCAGCAATAGACTACGCAGAATATATAATGATTTCCTTTAATCATAAATACCTTGGTACTGAACATATGTTAGTTGGTTTATCTCATGTAGAAGGATCTATTTCTAAAACAGCTCTTAACAATCAGCAAGTTAAAGAAGATGACATAATTAAAAAAATTCGTGAAATTATCGGCAAAGGTAGCATAGCTGATAAAACTCAGGCTGGATTTACACCAAGAATGAAACTACTGATTGAAAAAAGCGAAAAGCTAGCTAAACAATTCGGAACCACTTCGGTCGGAACAGAACATTTATTGATGGTTTTATTAAAAGAAACTCAGTCTGTCGCTATACGGATATTAGAACTTTTAAAAGTTGATATAACAAAACTCTATATTAGCTTGAATAATATTGTAGTTGGTGATAAAATTAAAGACATCAACTTTAATATCAATAGCATGAAAGAAAATAAAGCTAGTTTGACTCCAACTTTAGATAAATTTAGTCGTGATTTTACTCAGTTAGCCGTAGATGGGAAATTCGATCCAGTTATAGGTAGAGAAGTAGAGATAGAAAGAATAATCCAAATTCTCTCTCGTAGAACAAAAAATAATCCATGTCTTATCGGAGAGCCGGGTGTAGGAAAAACAGCTGTAGTTGAAGGTTTGGCACAAAAAATTATATACGGTTCTGTGCCCAGTACTTTAAAAAATAGACGAGTTGTTTCTTTAGATTTAGCTAGTCTAGTTGCTGGTACTAGATATAGAGGTGAATTCGAAGAAAGAATCAATAAAGTAATCAAGGAAATTGTTGATGCTGGCGACTTAATCCTTTTTATAGATGAACTTCATACTATAATCGGTGCCGGATCGGCCGAAGGAACTATGGACGCTTCAAATATTCTTAAGCCTTCTCTAGCTCGTGGAGAACTTCAATTGATAGGAGCAACAACTTTAGCTGAATATCGTAAGTATATCGAAAAAGATGCTGCTTTAGAAAGACGCTTCCAACCTGTTATGGTTGAAGAGCCGACTACAGCAGAAACTTTAGAAATCCTTAATGGCATAAAATCTCATTATGAAGACCATCATCAGGTTACCATATCCGAGGAGGCCCTAAAGGCTTCTGTTAAACTTTCTAAACGTTATATTAATGATAGATTTTTGCCAGATAAAGCTATTGACCTTATTGATGAAGCTGCCTCCCGTGTTCGATTAAAAGCTTATACTTCTCCTGTAAAAATTAAAGATACTGAAAAACTGTTATTGGATACTGCCTTAGCAAAAGAAGAAGCTATAATCGACGAAGAGTATGAAAAAGCAGCTGAGATTAAAAAACGAGAAAACGAACTTCGTGAAAAGCTTATAAAACTTACCAAGGATTGGGAAGATAAACACGAAAAAAATAATCAGATCGTTACCGATGAGGATGTCGCAGACGTTGTTAGTAGTTGGGTAAACATTCCGGTTAATAGGCTAAAAAGCGAAGACACTGCTAAATTAAAGAATCTCGAAAAAGAACTTCATGAAAGAATTATCGGCCAAGATGAAGCTATCATAAGCGTAGCTAAAGCTGTTCGTAGAGGAAGAGTTGGATTGAAAGATCCCAATAGACCTATAGGTTCATTCTTATTTTTAGGTCCAACCGGTGTCGGCAAAACAGAATTGACTAAAGCTCTAGCCTTTACTTTATTCGGTGACGAAAACAGCATGATTAGGGTAGACATGAGTGAATATATGGAAAAACATTCTGTATCCAAACTAATCGGTTCTCCGCCTGGTTATGTAGGCTTTGAAGAAGGTGGCCAGTTAACTGAAAAAATCCGAAAAAAACCTTATAGCGTAATCTTATTAGACGAAATCGAAAAGGCCCATCCAGATGTCTTTAATATGCTTCTACAAATTTTAGATGATGGCCATGTAACTGATTCTAAAGGCCGTAGAGTGGACTTTAAGAATACTATCATTATTATGACTTCTAATATCGGTGCCACTCAAATTACTTCTCCTAAAAAAGTCGGTTTTGTTGATACTAGCAACGCTGCCCAAGAATATACAGACATGAAGAAAATGGTTATGGAAGAAGTTAAAAAATTATTTAGACCAGAATTTTTAAATAGATTGGATGAAACTATTGTTTTCCATCCTTTGACTACTGAGAATATAGAAGAAATTGCACAAGTTATGACTAAATCTCTTATTAATAGAATCTCTAAAAACGTCGGAGTAAACTTGAAACTTTCAGAGACGGCTATTAAACTGTTAGCTAAAAAAGGCTATGACCAAGCTTATGGCGCAAGACCTTTAAAACGTGTAATCCAGTCTGAAATAGAAGATCAATTAGCAGATAAAATGCTAGAGGGCAAAATTTCAGAAGGCGATAATGTGAAAATTAAAGTTAAGGAAGAAAAGTTGATTTTTACCAAATAATATGAGGAGGATTTTAAAATGGCAATAGTAGAAGAGTTAATCCGAGTAAATGATGACGGTTCATTAAGTTTTGGGAACTATTTATTACCAGCAAAGGATAAAATCGAAGACTTTATAATTGACGGGGTAAGTTTTAAAGCAAAGACTTTTAATGAAGTAACAAAATTAAAAAGAGAAGGCCAATTAGTCTATGAATCCATACCTGGAACAGCAGTGCACAATTTTTCAATATCGGATGATAAAATTTACTTTGATATAGAGGGATATGCGCCGACTGGAATAACTCTAGAACTCACACCTAGTACGACTTATCAGTTTAAGGTAGATGACGAGGAAGTAGCCCTAGTAAAGACAAGTACAACAGGAAAAGTAACTCTTCATATTGATGCTGTCGAGAATCCACAGGTTGTAGAACTGATTAAAAAATAAATTTCAAAAATTAAAAGGGAGCCTTCAAAGCTCCCTCTTTTTTGCTATATCTATTATATTTATATAGATGTTATCGAGAATCCACAGATCGTAGAATTGATTAAAAAATAAACAGGGAGCCTTCAAAACACCCTCTTTTTTTTACTATATCCATTATCTTCAATAACGATTACTGATGACTATTAGTCCAATTTATCGGTGTTTGACCAGTACTAATTAAAATTTCATTTGCTTTTCTAAAATGACCAGATCCTAAAAATCCTCTATGCGCTGATAATGGACTCGGATGAGATGTTTTTAAAATAGGATGTTTCGTAATCAATGATGATTTCTGTTGCGCAAAACTGCCCCAAAGCATGAATACTACTGGCCGATCTTGCTCGTTAATAAGTTCGATTACTCTATTCGTAAAAATTTCCCAACCTTTATCTTTGTGCGAATTAGCCTGGTTCTCTCTTACTGTTAAGACTGTATTTAGCAATAGAACTCCTTGTTTTGCTAAATATTCAAGATTTCCACTCTTCGGCATGTAGCCGATTTCTTTAAATATATTAATTAGTGATGGTGGCATCCTTTGTCCGTCATTTACCGAAAATGCAAAACCATGTGCCTGATTCCTACCATGATAAGGATCTTGCCCTAATATTACTACCTTTATATCCGGTGTGTGTTTTAAAGCATTAAAAATATCACGACGAGGTGGAAAAATTGTATGGTTAGCATACTCATAATCTAAAAATTTCATCAGTTCTTGAAAATATGGCTTTTCTTTTTCAGGAGTTAGAAGTGGCAATATGTTCATTAATCTTCATCGTCCTCGTCATAATCATAGGCTTCGTCATTGTCATCAAAATAATCAGCACATTCATTACATAACATTTCGCCTACCGGTACATGAGTCCCACAGTGTTCACAAAGCCCCACTGAACGACCTACATCTTCTAATATTTCATACTCATTACAATCGCAACGAGTACCAATATTCATTATTCTTTTAGCAAAGGATCTTCTAGTTTCTAGCGGTAATAGCGCAAAAAAAGTTTGATTGGATAATTCGCATAAAACATTGTTTAGCATATAACTTCCAGTATGATTACTCATAATAAAAAACTCCATTTCAATTTTATTCTCTTAATGATTTTGACACCCCCCACGCCTAAAGGTGGGGGATTCTAAAGTGATTAAAGGACAAATTACAAATTCATTTCTGAGCGTCCAACCTTGAAGTTAAGGGGATGTCATGACCCTTCATACAACAGGACATATAGTCTTGTATGCTGATACACTTTTACCATGTATCCGAGATACTGAGTCTTTAATAAATTGTTTTGACGACTTTTTCGTGTCGTGTTTCACTTTAGAAACATTTTCGGTGCATTGAATATTTTACGCTAGAAATGACTATTTCTAGCAACCGTCTATATTAAGTTGTATCTAGAGTATAACCAAAAAACAAAAGATATAAACATTTTTTGAAAAAATTTAATAGTCTTATATCCCCATAGTTAAAGCTAGGGGCTTTACGGCTTGTCTGGTAAATAAATTATTGCCATGAAGTTAATCTATTATACTTTTGAAGCTAATTTTTGCAAAAAAAGAGAGGTTGTCGCTCGGTAGACTCCAGTGAAGTAGGAACAAGATCTAAGTTGTTGGCCAAGGCTCTCCACCCAGCTAACTGAGAGCTGAGGGGACGATGAACTGAGGGGTACAATACTATGAAATAGACTGAATGGAAATCATGAAACAAAAAAACGAGCTACCCTTTTTGGAGCACTCGTTTTCTGATGTTTGGAGTTGTTAATGCAACAGTTCCCTAGGCCTTTTATTTAGAAAGTTTATCGTTAGCATTCTTTTTATCTGTATGCAGTTGATCCATATTATTAAATTTGACTTGACGTTTTTTCATATATAAATGTATACCTACAGCTAAAGCTATCGTGATTATAGCAACATAAGAAAAAAGATCGCCTGTAATATATTTTTCAACAAATAAAAGAGCAATAATTCTAAGTAAATAGCTTAGTTTTTGACGATTACCCACCAAGTCGTTGATTATGACGTAAGATACTACCCCAAAAACAATACCTTCAGAAATGCTATAAGTAAACGTCATAGCTGCAATAGCTAAGAAAGCAGGTATTCCCTCAGCCGGATCGATCAAATCAATTTTAGTAATAGATCCCATCATGTAAAATCCTACTAATATTAACGCCGGAGCCGTAGCAAAAGAAGGTATGGCTAAGAAAATCGGCGATAAAAACAATGCTAACCCAAATAATATGGCTACGAATATAGATGTTAGTCCGGTTCGTCCGCCTTCAGCTACTCCCGAAGCACTTTCTACATAGGTTGTTGTTGTGCTTGTTCCTAAACATGCTCCCACTGTTGTCGCTACAGCGTCGGCCATTAGCGCTCCTTTTATTCTCGGTAAATTCCCTTCTTCATCCAACATGTTCGCTTTAGATGAAACGCCGATTAATGTCCCGATAGTATCAAATAAATCTACGAATAAAAATGCAAACACAATTGCAAAAAATTCGCCGCTTAGCAACATGCTAAAGTCTAATTTAAATAAAATTGGCTCTATACTTGGTATTCCAAATCCATTCGAAAAGTCTGGTATTAAACTATAAAACGCTGGATTCCCTGCTGTATTCGGTATATATGGTTTATACAATCCGATTAGTTGGCAAAGTATTCCGATTATGTAAGTAGCTAAAATTCCAAGTAGCATAGCACCTTTAATTTTTTTTGTCATTAATACTGAAATAAAAATAATCCCAACAATTGTTAGCAAGATAGTAATTCCTACATTATTAAACCCATATGCTTCTCCCGGAAATAAGGCACGATACTTATCAAAACTAAAAATGCTAACTTTTGTTGCTCCGTCTGCTATGACTAAATTAGAATTTTGAAAACCTATGAAAGCAATGAAAAATCCGATTCCTGCTCCAACAGCATGTTTTAGATTGGTCGGAATAGCTCTAAATATCGATTCTCTTATATTAAATAAGGACATTACCATAAACAATATTCCTTCTACAAACACAGCCGCCAGTGCAACTTCAAAACTAACTCCCATCCCAATTACAACTGTAAATGCAAAGAAAGCATTCAATCCCATGCCAGGCGCTAATGCAAATGGATAATTGGCCATAAACGCCATGCATAAACATCCTATTATCGACGCTAGCGCCGTCGCTGTGAATAACGCTCCAGCGTCCATCCCTGTAGCTGATAAAAGATTCGGATTCACTGCTAATATGTAGGCCATGGTCATGAAAGTCGTAATCCCTGCTATCAATTCGGTCTTTAGATTAGTATTGTTCTCTTTTAAATCAAAGATTTTCATTTTTTACCCTACTTTCTATTCTTTATATAACTCAACATTATATATTATTATTTTAAAAATATCAATACTTTCAAAAAATAAATAAAAAACTACTTCTAAGATTAATAATCTCAAAGAAGTAGTTTCATACAATCAATATTTAATTAAAATAGAAAATTGATAAATCGTGTGATGATTGCTGCCAACTCACCCCTGGTCACAAGACCCGCACCGACACCTTCGATTAACTTGTTAGTTGTAGCCCATGTCATAGCTTCCTTAGAATTTACATTAAATGACGTAAACCAATTCGGCTTATCAACATTTAAATAATCCGGATGTTGCGTTATTAAATTGTAATTATACAAAACTATTGCTAAATTCTCTCTTGTTACTTCTAGTTCAGGTCCAAAGGATGGATCATTATAACCATGAGTCATCCCTAACGTAGCAACCCAATTTGCAACTCTAGAATACCAATCTCCGCCATAAGCAAGCTGAAAAACTTTGATAAAGTCCAAGTTATATATAATGTCGATATTTCTAATCACTTCTGCTAACGTCTTTCTATCGGATGCAATATTTGGCTCAAACATTGTAGCCGAAATGCCGCTCATATAACCCTTGTTTACTGCTGTCAAAATCTCCGAAAAATACATGCTATTGTTTGTTAGATCTAAAAATGGATTGCCTAACTTTATATCCATTCCTAAAATATAATCATTAGATGTACTTCCGGTGAAATGTATTTGTTGATTAACTGCGTCGTACGTAGAATTCATTTTAACTACTTGATTAGTATCAAATACCTGATACATGGATAAAATCTTGGTGTTTTCAGTCGCTGTTGCTTTATACGGTATAATCATTTCGACAGGTACATTACTAAGTTCCTTCGTCCCTGATTTAATTACCATACTAAAGTTTAATTTATTAATATTAACGGCTATTGTTGAATTAATTAAGGCTGTTGTTCCATTTAGTAAATTGTCGGTGTGAAGAAATATATTATTGCTGTCCTGAGCCTTAAATTCAAACTTAAGATCTTCAGAATTAGTCATCGGAAGCATTTTACTTAGGCTAGCATAATTAATTGAGCAACCCCCGACATCTGTAACAATTTCCAAGGATAAATCTGTATTAGCTAAAGCGTTCTTTAATGTATCCGATTTAATACTTAAATAAGCCGTGTCAATATTTTGTTTGGTATCAACATGAATAGTTACGTTAGTTTTTTCTTTTACTGCTAGATCAATCGCTTGGTTTAAACTCGAAGCATTCAGAGCTACATCAATATATGTTTGCCCTTGTGCTGTCGTTTGAACCTTCGGATCAATGTTTATTTCTACTTTGCTATTGGGTTTCACGACAATTGTTTCTGTCTGACTAACAGTAATTATCTTGTCTGAACTGCTTGATGAACTGTTTGATGAATTGCTTGATGAACTACTGGAGGATCCTCCCCACCAAGACCCTGAATAGCCATGGTCATCGTCCTCGTCTTCGTCGTCGTTAGATGTTGGTGGCTTATCATCGTCGTCATCGTCGCCGCCCCCTGTTGGTGGCTTATCATCGTCGTCATCGTCGCCGCCCCCTGTTGGTGGCTTATCGTCGTCATCATCGTCGTCGTCGCCTCCTGTTGGTGGCTTATTATCGTCGTCGTCATCGTCGTCGCTGTCGTCATTTACTAAAATTAACGTTCCTCCATTTTCTATCGCTGGAAGCGTTATTGCTATTTTTCCATTATCTACTTTATATTTTGTGCCACTATATAAGTCGATAGCTCCATCTTTAAAGTCAGTCGTAATCACAGTTTTTTGTGCTTCTCCAAGATTTATGGCCACAATAACTGCTTCATCATCATATTCTCTTTCGAAAATACTATAACCTAAAGCATCGTTTCCGCCTATAATGTTGTGAGTACCTTTAGCAAAAACTTTACTATATTTTTCACGTGCTCCAAATACCTTTTGATAATGTTCTATTAATTCCTTTTGTTCTGTTTCTTTATTCCAATCTATTGTCGGACGATTAGTGTGCACCGGATAATCATTGTCTCCACTATAGGCCATTTCTTCTCCATAGTAAATTACTGGTTGGCCCTTTACTGTAGCCTGCAATGATACGGCGGCTTTTAGCTTATTCACGTCTCCTCCAAGATGATTCTTTAAAAATCCACCTTCATCATGACTGCTTAAGAAATTTCCAACTGTGTTCGTATTATCTAATTGATCATTTTTGGCTACCAAACTATTTTGGGCCGACTCAATTTCTCCATTCGCAAATTTTCCTGCTATATTTTTAAACTCAAAATCTAGTATCGAATCCATCATGCCCGAATCTAAATAGCCAGAATCGTTTGCTAAATGCGCCCCATATACTTCTCCTATAACTTTAAATTCTGGATCCACTTTTGTTAATTCATTCTTTAAATGTATCCATGTAGCATCCTCAACGTGCTTTACCGTATCAATTCTAAAGTAATCTATAGAGTTTCCTTTGGCTGTCTTTCCTAAAGTCTCAACCCATGCAACTTGCCATTTTACTAACTGATCTCGAACCTCTGGGTCTTCTGTTCTAAAATCAGGTAATCCGGCTAACTGGCCCAATACTTCATCAGAACTAAGTTCCTTACGTAGCATTCCTTCAAACCTCGCTCGGTCTTCATCTGTTGGATAATTTGCTGGCGGATTTGGACTTGGATTATCTAGGCCATACCCCGAATGATTTAACACAACATCAACCATAATCTTAATGCCTTTCTCATGGGCCGAATCAATCAATTCATGAAGTTGTTCTATTGTTCCGAAATGTGGATTTAATTCTTCAAAGTTCTCAGCCCAATATCCATGGTAAGCATAATAGCCATTTTGGTAAGGTGTAGTGTCATGTCTCACGTCATAAGCTACATTTTCCACTATCGGACTAATCCATATCGTATTCACTCCCAAAGACTCAAGATAATTCAACTTTTCGGTTATACCAACAAAATCTCCACCATGATATGTTCCCGGGTCTTTAGGATCATAACCTATATTATAAGGATCATCGTTACTTTTATCACCATTATAAAATCTATCTGTTAACATAAAGTAAATTACTGCTTCATCAAATCCAATATCAGTACCTTTATAATCTACTATTTCAATTTCTACTTCAGATGTGTAAGCATTATTAACGTTGTCATAAATTACGATAGGCAAAGTTTTTCTTCCCGGCTCTACATAATCCTTCACGGATATAGACGCTGACAATAAATCTAGAGGTACATTGATTTGGTCGCCGCCTAATTCAGTCGTATCAATTATGACCTTACTTAGTTTTGAAATATCTTCAGGTGTTGCGTCTATCTCTATAGTTACTACGCTATTTTCATTGTAATTGATAGATGATGGATAAGCTAAAGCACTAGATGAAATATCTAATTTTTCATAAACGAATAAAGACTTTCCATCTTTGGATACATAGTTATAAGGATCCAAATATTCTATGGTCTGACCATCTACGGTTATATGGAAACTATATAAATATTCGCCCTCCGCTAAATCGGACATAGTATATTCGAGCCATTCTTGTTCTGGATCATAAGTCATAGGGAATTTTTCGCCGTTGATTTCAATTTCAGCTAATTCGATAGAGTCCATTAATCCTTCCTTAAACAATGCATCATTTCTATAGCGATAGGTTACACTCGGATATTGAGTAGATGTGTCAACGAATAATTCGGATTTTTTTAGAGTATTGAACTCAACTTCACCTTGCTCTATTTGAACTTTTGTAATAGTTTGGTCCTTTGGTATAAAGATAGATCTATCGCCGTCCGTATCTTTTTCTTCCCAGTCACCCTTTCTTATAATAAATCCGATACTTTCAGTTGTTGGACCTATTTCTATGAAGGCTAATTTTTTGCCGTCTAAATCCGCAGTAAAGTCTATCTGATCATTTTTTACGCCTGTGTTCCAAACCCATAAATTCCAGCCATCATAATCTCCTGCTGGTCGATAATATTCAAATACAATAAATCGCTTTTCATACTTTTTCACTTCTAAGTCTAACGTTGCTGAAATATTTCCTACATCGGCTGTTATTGTGAAGCTTCCTTCTGCTAGGCCAGTTATGGTGCCGTCAATTCCAATTGTTGCTACGTCTGTATTATTACTGGACCAAGTTATTTGTTGAGCGGTCATTACTTGGTCGAACTGATCTTTTATTTCTGCAGATACAGGTAAAGTAAATCCGGCGTAAACAAATGGTTCTTCAGATTTAATAGTAATGCTTTTTGGATTCAATTTGTCTACAACTTCAATTTCAACTTGAGCCGAAATGCCTTGCAATCCTTTGGCTGTTGGAACTTTAGCTGTAAATGTTAATGTAGTCTTGCCAACCTGGTTAGCAGTAATTTTTTGCCCTGAAATGCTTACTAGATCTGGATCAGAAGATTCTATATTGGCCGCCATAGGTATTTGTACACCATGCTGATCTTTTATTATTACGTCGAAAACATGACTATCTCCAATACCTAGGCCTACAAAATCTTCTGAGATTTCTAAAATAGATGGAACTTTGTCGTAAATCCTTTCGTCTTCATATAGAACCATCATGGACAAAGGTGCCACAGTAACAGAGCTAGAATTTGTTAAGCTTTTTATCACTTCTGTTCCGGCCGTTGTTTCGTTGACTACAATATTCCAATTAGCTGCATGCGGAAGCTCCACAGTCATTTCAGAATCGTTGCCGTTGTAAATTACAGAAATATTTTTATAACTATCTCCGTTTGCATATTCGCCAAGATTAAATCCTACAACATTTTCGTCAGATTTAAATACTGTGAAATGTTTATTGACTTCTTCAGCCGTCTCCATGCTAAAAGCAGGATGAGTATTTCTTAGTTCAATTAGGCCAGCATAATAATCCGTTACTTCGCTAAACTGATCTTTTAAATCCCAACGAATCATATTGATAGCATCCGGACTTTTGTAACTATTATGATCGCCGTATTTACTTCTTAAAAACTCTTCACCGGCATGAATAAATGGTATTCCTTGAGATGTTAAAGCAATTCCGTTGGCCAAAATACTTCTCTTTACTGTTTCATTGGCGAATACGTCGTTTTCATCTACAAATTTATGCGGATCCGCTGCGTTAACCATGTCCTCGACACTGCCACCGTCTACTAAAGATCCATCCTTCATTTCTCCGAATCCTAATTCAGATTCTAACTCCTGTGTCGCAATAACTTTATCCCACAAATTTAAATTATCATGTGCTGTCACGTAGGAAATAATTTCTGTCGGCTTAGATGCGATCGTATTTATTGCACCTTTTGCTCCTTCAATTATATCTCCTTCTTTTCCTAATTCTCCAGTTGCAAATCCTTTTCCAACAGAATCGCTATCACCTTTGATAGCTCCTCTAATATTATCGTTGAAAACTTTAAAGTCTTCGCCTCTTTGCATCCCTTTTAAAGTTTGCTGATCTCCTGGTAATATGCTGCCACCCGCTTGCCATGGCTCACCATAAATTAGCATATCTGGATCTACTTCTGATCGTAATTTATCGGTTAACTCGCTCATTGTTTGTATATCGATTAAGCCCATTAAGTCGAATCTAAAACCATCTAAGTGATACTCTTCGGCCCAGTACATTACAGAATCAGTAATGTATTTTCGCACCATTGGTCTCTCAGACGCTACTTCATTTCCACATCCAGCGCCGTTTGAATAAGTTCCGTCATCAAATGTACGATAATAATAATTTGGTACGACTTTGTCGAATGGACCATCTACTACACTAAATGTGTGATTGTAAACTACGTCCATGACGACTCTTATTCCGGCTTCATGTAGCGCATTAACCATGTTCTTATATTCTTCAACTCTAGCATAGGGATTTGTTGGGTCGCTAGAATAACTTCCTTCTGGTACATTGTAATTTTGTGGATCATATCCCCAGTTAAATTGAGCTTCGGTAGACATTTCATTTACACTTCCGTAATCATAACTAGGTAGCAAATGAACATGCGTAACACCTAACTCTTTTAAGTGATCTATTCCAATACTATTTCCATTGGCTGTAGTTAACCCAACTTCGGTAAAAGCGTTGAAATCACCCGGATTGGCGAAATTAGCTGAAGGATCTATAGAAAAGTCTCTTATATGAAGTTCGTATATCACAGCGTCGGACGCATCTACAATCGGCGGTTTCTCATCAGATAAAAATGCGTCGTTAGTCAAACTTAAGTCTATTATAGCTGTGCGTTGTCCATTGGCTGATACGGAGCGAGCATACGGATCGACAGCATAGTTTGTTTTGCCGTTCGCAAAAGTTAATTTATACATATAATATTTATTGTTTAAATCTCCACTCTCAGTTTTGGCCCATGTTCCAGTGCTAGAATCATAATCCATGGCTAGCTCTGTTCCAGTGCTATGATCTAATACAAGGCCATTTTCGTTATATTCGCCAGCATCGTCGTATAACATTAAACTAACCGACTGAGCTGTAGGTGCCCAAACTTTAAACGTACTAGCGCTGTCAGAATAAGTTAGGCCTAAATCATCCCCTGAATAATAAATATAATCTAGCATTTTACGCATTTCTATTTCAGTCGGTTCTAATTCATCTGATCCGACTTTATATAATTTATTAGATTCGAATATTTCTCCGTCTGGTAATGTGAAAATATATTTCTTATCATCTATTTTTGTAGCCGTAACTTCTATCTTTTTATTATCGGCTGCTACATCTATTATATACGGATTTGTAATTTCGCCGGCTTCAGATAAAGTAACCGTAACTTCGGTGTTAGAATCTACGTAGCCCTTTTTTACTTTCGCTTCGAAATTTATTACTGACGGATCCGTGTAAATTATATCTGTATGACCTTCCACCAACCACACTTCTTTAGCATTTAAGTCGGCCGGCATTTCAATGAATCTGTCTGCTCCATCTTGTTTGATCCATTCTCCTAGCCTTGGTATAATTCCAATCTTATCGGCTGTGGATTCATGTGTAACTTGTTTAAATGTATATTCTAATCCGTCTGACAAGGTGAATTTCTTTTCTGTTGTAAATTCTACACCTTTCCCAGCACCACCAACATCCCATAGCCAAAGATTCCAATCTGTATAATCTTCATGTCGATAATAATTAATTGTGTATTCATTCATGCTTGTTACGGTTTTAAAAGTTAAATCCTGTACATAATCATTAGCTTTAGCTTGAATATTTACGTTACCTACATGTGCTGGTAATACATGGATATACGTTCCATCCGCTTTCTTGGTTAATTTAACTGTTGATACTGATTCGGCCATTTCATACTCCACGGTTACATCTAAGCCCGTGGTATTTTCAGCTGTATATAATTTAGCCTTGCTAGATAATTTTGTTTCTTTATCAATCGCTAAATTTTCAGGATTTCCTTCTATGGCTAAACCAAAAATTGAAAATACACTGTTTCCATCCACTTGCTCTGCTGTATTATTAGGGTCAACTTTCCAGTCAGAACCATTTTCTACAAATTTATATTGGTGCACTCCAGCACCGCATTCTAATGTTATAGACCAAACCCCAGTTTCATCTTTAGCCATTGGATTAGCTTCAGCATTCCAGCCGTTTATTGTTCCAGCTACAGAAACTGTCTCGGCATTTGGAGCAAAATGTCTGAACGTTACTTTATTATCTACTATTTCCGGACTTACTACTTTGACTTCGGATAAAACATTTAAAATACTATTTCCATCCGCCGAAGTTTCTTTATTCGAAGGATCTGCTATCCACTCCGATTCGTCCACAACAAATTTATATTCATACTGGCCAGGTGTGATATCTAGTGTAGCTTCCCATATATTGTCTTCATTTTCGTCTGCTAAATAATTTTTATTTCCTACCCATCCATTAAAACTTCCTGAGACTGTTACCGAAGTTGCGGTCTCAGAATAATATCTAAAGGTAACTTTTTCTCCATTCACTTCGGGACTGATTACTATCGGATCACCAATCAAAAATATATTGTTGTCTCCAGATTTATTTATATTGAAAGGATCGTTAATATAATTCTCATCTACTACAAACTTATATTGATATTCTCCGTCCTCTAATGTTTTGGTAAGTTGCCATAAACCATTTGCTGACTTAGTCATTGGTGTGTCGGTAGCATTCCAATCATTAAAGCTACCGGCTACGCAAACGGTGGTCGCATTGAGGCCATAATAGTTAAATGTAACTTCGTTTCCATTTACTTCTGGACTTGTAAATTCTATTGGCGCATTTATTATTACTACACTATTGTCGCCTAATGTTTTGCTATTTGATGGATCTTGTATCCAGTTTCCATTAATTACAAATTTATATTCACAAATCCCTGGCGTATCTATGTTAACAGTAGCCTCCCAAAGTTTAGTCGAATCGTTCTTTATAAATGGTGTTGCATCAGATGACCAGTCGTTAAAACTTCCTGCTACAAATCCGGCTTCGGTGGATCTGAATGTTACGGCCGTTTCATTAACTTCCGGACTAATTATTACGTTAATTTTATCCGTATCTTTTAAACTTAATTCTGGTATTATCACTGGAGTAGATTCAAGATTCGTAGATAAAAATTTTGAATCTATTTCTTCTTCTAGCAAATTTTCAAAATCAAGTTCTTCGAAAAAGGTTTCATCGAATTGTTCTGACATAATATCATCATCATAAATTTCGTTCATATAAGAATCTTCTGGCTGATCCTCTACAAATTCTTCGTTTACGTCTGGAATTTTTATATCTTCTAAAATAAAAACTTCATCTTCTAAGAGAGGTGACCAAACGATTTTAGCTTGAGTTAATGTACTTGGCATGAAAAGATTAGATAACATACAAAGAGAAAGTAAAACAGAAAATTTTTGATTTCTACGTTTCATTTTCATTACCCCTTTATGTTAAAATAGTTTAATTAATTAAAACACTATATCATATGCGTAATAAAAATGCAATATGTTTCAAATGTTAAGAAAGGCAATTTTAGTAAAAAATTTAACTTTATAGTTTGGAAAAAATTATAAATATATTATCGCTTACTTATACATTGCATTTTTATATTGAAGTATTGTAAATTTTGCTCTATAATAGTTAACGTAGCAAATAGCAAGAATGATTCTTAAATTTTTCAATATTGTATTAAAAATAATTCTTTATATTTATGCAATTCTTTCTCCATAATAATACCTTTTACAAAAAAATATGAAGAGGTGTGGTCTTATGCATAATTTACTGATCGTTTCCAATGTTACTCCTAGTCAAAATTTTTTATTAGACATCAATAAAATATCAAACATTGCTAACGTCTATACTACGGATTATTCGCAAAAAATCAAATCCTTAATATTAGAGCAAAGCATTGATTTAGTAATTGTAAATACGTCCTTAGAAAATCAAATAGATCAAAAATTACTAAAGGATTTATCAGCTTTTACACAGGTGATAGTATTAGTCAGTGAGCCTTATTACGATGATTTGTCCTTTAGAGTAGAAAAATTTGGAGTAATTACTATCAAAAAACCCATTAACAAAAAATTGTTAGAAACAACGGTTAAAGTAGCCATGTTAACAAATAACCGAATAAAATGTTTGGAAGAGTTTTGGTTGAAGAAACTAAATGATGCTAAAATTATTAATCACGCCAAATGTATATTAATAGAACTTAGGGGCTTTGGAGAAAATGAAGCACATAAATATATAGAAAAAGAAGCCATGAATCTACGCAAGACAAGAAAAGAGATAGCACAAAACATTATAGCAACATATAATCAAAGCAACTAGTAATAGGCGAAAGGAGATTTTTATTTTATGAGTAAATTTATTTTTGTTACAGGCGGAGTTGTCTCGGGGCTTGGTAAAGGAATTACAGCTGCTAGTCTTGGTAGACTTTTAAAATCAAGAGGTTTAAAAGTTAGTGCACAAAAGTTAGATCCATATATGAATGTCGATCCGGGTACAATGAGTCCGTATCAACATGGTGAGGTTTTCGTCACGGAGGATGGTGCGGAGACGGACCTGGATCTTGGCCATTATGAGCGCTTTATAGATGAGAATCTAAACAAGTTTTCTAATTTAACATCTGGGCAAATATATTATAGTGTTTTAACTAAAGAAAGAAATGGTGGATATTTGGGCCAAACAGTGCAAGTGATCCCTCATATTACAAATGTAATAAAAGAATTTATTTATAGTAGCGCTGAGCAAACTGATGTCTTGATAACAGAAATAGGTGGAACGACAGGAGATATAGAAATACAACCTTTTTTAGAAACAATAAGGCAGATATCTTTAGAAGTCGGAAGTGACAATTGTGTATTTATACATTTAACTTTGGTCCCTTATATAAAGTCAAGCGGAGAGCATAAGAGTAAACCAACTCAACATTCTGTCAAAGAACTAAGGGCTATGGGCATATCACCGGATATAATTGTAGCTAGAGCAGATGAGGAAATACCGAAGGATATAATGGAAAAAATCTCTCTTTTTTGTAATGTTCAAAAAGATTGCGTAATAGAGAACAGGACCTTACCTTCGTTATACGAAGCACCATTAATGTTGCATGAAAATGGCCTAGATAAAGTGGTGTGCAGAAAATTAAGATTGGATACGCCCGAGCCAAATCTGTTAGAATGGGCTAGCATGGTTAGAAGAATATATAATTCAGAACTTAAAGTTAATATAGCGATAGTAGGAAAATACGTAAAGCTTCATGATGCCTACCTTTCGGTTGCAGAAAGTATCAGGCATGCCGGATATACTTTAGGAGCTGATGCTACAATAAGTTGGATAAACAGTGAGGAAATAAATTCTGATAACGTAGCACAAATGTTGAACAATGTAGACGGTATTATCGTACCCGGCGGATTTGGAGACAGAGGGATAGAAGGAAAGATTTTAACCTGCCAATATGCTAGAGAAAAGAATATACCTTTTTTAGGGATATGTTTAGGAATGCAGGTAGCCGTTATAGAATATGCTAGAAATGCATTGGGATTAGCCGAAGCAAATTCTGCCGAATTCGATGAATGTACTCTAGATCCGGTTATTCATATTATGGAAGACCAAAAGACAATAACAGATAAAGGTGGAACGATGCGCCTAGGTAGCTATATTTGCAAGATAAGAGAAAATACTTTACTAGAAAGTTTATATCAAAAAGACCAAATTGCAGAAAGACATAGACATCGATATGAATTTAATAATGATTATAGGTTAGTCATGGAAAAAAGTGGATTAATCATAAGTGGTGTCTCACCAGATAATAGCTTAGTAGAGGTGGTAGAAATCCCTGCTTTGGACTACTATATTGCTGCACAGTTTCATCCGGAATTCAAAAGTAGGCCGAATAAACCACATCCTCTATTTTTAGGGCTGTTAAAAGCTAGTTTGGACCAAACAGTATTAGTCGAAATATTATAAGAAATGAATTGCTACACAGTTTTATCTGAAATTCAAAAGTAGGCCGAATAAATCACATAGTCTATTTTTAAGGTTGTGAAAGGCTAGTTTGGACCAAACAGTATTAGTCGAAGTATGATAAGAAATTAATTGCTACAAAGTTTCATCGGAGATCCAAAAGTAGGCCGAATAAATCACATCCTCTATTTTTAGGATTTTTAAAAGCCAGTTTGGGCCAAACATTATTATGTAGCAATATTATAAGAAATTAATTGCTACAAAGTTTCATCGGAGATCCAAAAGTAGGCCGAATAAATCACATCCTCTATTTTTAGGACTGTTAAAGGCCAGTTGGGGCAAACATTATTATGTAGCAATATTATAAGAAATTAATTGCTACAAAGTTTCCATCTGAAATTCAAAAGTAGGCTGAATAAATCACATCGTCTATTTTTAGGGTTGTGAAAAGGGCCAGTTTGGACCAAACAGTATTAGTCGAAGTATGATAAGAAATTAATTGCTACACAGTTTCATCTGAAATTCAAAAGTAGGCCGAATAAATCACATCGTCTATTTTTAGGGTTGTGAAAGGCTAATTTGGACCAAATATTATTATGTAGAAGTATTATAAGAAATTAGAATAGGAGTTTTTAATAGTATGGAATTTTGGAAAATGAATGGAATAGGTAATGACTATATATATTTTAATTGTTTAGACACAGAATTGACCGATCCAGAAAGTTTAGCTATTAGGTTATCGAATAGACATTTTGGGATAGGTGGAGATGGAATAGTTTTAATTTGTAAATCCGATATAGCTGATGCAAAAATGAGAATGTTTAATGCGGACGGTAGTGAAGGAAAGATGTGTGGCAATGCAATAAGATGTGTTGGAAAATATTTATACGACACGGGTATTGTACAAAAAACTAATTTACTAATAGAAACTTTAAGTGGAATAAAAGGCTTAGAATTGTATGTGGAGAATGGCTTAGTACAAGCGGCTGAAGTTGACATGAATGCTCCGATTTTAGAACCGGATAAAATACCTGTACTATTAAAAGGAGAGAGTATTGTAAATCGAGAAATAAAAATAGGCCAAGAACAATATAATATAACATGCGTATCTATGGGTAATCCACATTGCGTAGTTTTTGTAAATGATGTAGCCGGATTAGATCTAGACAAAATAGGCCCACTCTTTGAGCATAACGATTTATTTCCGGATAGAATTAATACAGAGTTTGTCCAAATTTTAGATGAGAGTACTTACAAAATGAGAGTCTGGGAACGTGGTAGTGGCGAAACTTTAGCCTGCGGTACAGGGGCCTGTGCTGTCGCTGTAGCATGTGTTTTAAACGGATTTGCTAACTTAAACGAAAAAATTACTATTAAACTTCGTGGCGGAGATTTAGTTATTCGATATACTAATGAGACTGTATTTATGACAGGAGGAGCAACAAAATCTTTTATCGGTTATATTGAAGTTTAGGGGGAATTTTTATGTATCAAAACTTACGAAATCGTCAAATGGATTGTCAAAAACCTGAAAATTTAATCATAACAACTAATAATATACTGGCTTTAAAAGAGTTTTTAACTTTAGAGCAAGCTAGTGAGAATTTAAAATTACCACCAGATTTAGTAAGACAAATTTGGGAAACTGAAGATAGTACGTGGCTTCTTCGCTATGTAGAAGAAAATACATTGGGGAATCAACTGGATTTAGCCGAAAATACATTAGATGATCAATTAGATTTAGACGAAATTTAAAATTAGATATGTTTTGATACCAATTTATTATTATAGAGAAGTTATAGATGTCAAATTTATAACTTCTTTTTTTATTTCTGAAATTTGAATCAAAAAAATATTGACAAAATATGGAATAAAGAAGTAAAATCTAAATATAAATGTAAAACTATAAGCTAGTATATATATTATTAGGAGGAAGTAAGCTATGATTATAGAACAAAATTTTTTGAAAAATATACCTATAGGTTATGATGTTATATCTAAATTATTAAATTTTGAAAAGCAGTTATTAGAAATGGAATATAAATTAAAAGAAATGCCACGAGGGTATGGTATTTGTAAGGTAAGCAATACTAATATATTTAAGTTTAGGCTAAATAGTAGAGATAGGATTTTATTTACTTTTGTAAAAAATCGGACTACCATGAAGGATGATATAATATTTTTAAAATTTGTTAGCCATGATAATCAAATTAGAGAAAGTCACGGTTATTATGATCGGAAAAGTAAAATGAATCAACTACAATATATGCAAGTGGATATGGATCAAATTGCTGCGAACAAGTACCCGGAGGATGAAATAGATGAGTATATAAATAAAACTTATACAAATTATTTTGATATGTCTATAATAAAGGGAGTGGTTATTAAGGACGAAGATTTGGTTAGAATTGCAAATCAAGATGAATTAAAATTTATTCAATATTTATCCGATGAACAGTATAAAGTAGTAACTTCGAAAAATAATCAAATTTTGTTAACGGGTGCAGGGGGCACGGGAAAAACTATTGTATTATTACATATCTTATCTTTGGCTGATATAAATACTAATTCATTATATTTAACTTATACGGATTTACTATTAGAAAAAGCTAACAAAGACTATGAAGTGTTTATAACACAAAATAATAATTTAGAGTTTTTAACTATTCGCAAGCTTTTGTCCAAATTAGCCAATATACCAGATAATAAGATAATAACTACACCGGAGATAAGAAGATGGTTACAGCAAGAAAGCTACAAATATTCTATAATTAAAAATAAAGAATTGCATGAATTAGTAACAGAATTAAGAGGAGTGTTAACCGGATACTTAGGATTAGAATATAAATTTGTAAGCTCTAAAGTTAATGATAATCAGAGGCTATTAGCATTGGATGCTTATTTAAGCATGCCAGCTCAATACTCTGTATTTAATGCAGAAGAAAAAAGAGAGATGTACACAGTAGCTCTGGCGTATCAAAAATGGCTCGAACGTATTGATAAATATAGTGAAAATGAGGTGGCCAGAAAAATATTATCCGAACAAACATTAGATAAATACGATTATATAGTAATAGATGAGATCCAAGACTTAAGCGAGCTACATATTTATTTAATTAGCCAATTAGTTAAACCTAGCGGTAAAATTGTATGGGCCGGTGATATGAATCAGGCTATATATCCGACCTTTTTTAATTTCGGACGTTTAAAAAATTTGTATTATACCTATGATAAACAACTTGAGAATAAAGTATTAACTAAAAATTTTAGAACTACTAAACAAATTACGAATTTCATGAATCTATTAGTGAAAAATCGTCAAAAATATATCGGTTCATCCTCTTATGATTATCATGAAGTAGCATTACAAGAGGGCGTAACCCCTAAAGTTCTTAATTTTTTGCCACATCAATTTAAAAAGTTATTTCTGGAATTAATGGACAAACATTATTGCGCCGTAATTGTTGATACAGAACGGAGTAAAAATAATTTAATAAACTTATATCCGGGTATAGCTAGACGTGTATTTTTAATACATGAAATAAAAGGATTAGAATATGATAATATTTACTGCTATGATATAATGTCTGATTATACAAATAAATGGATTCAAATTTTAAATGGGGATTATAAGAAAAATGAGCAGATGAAATATTATTTTAACTTACTTTATGTAGGTGTTAGCCGGGCTAAGTCTAATCTATTTATTTATGAATCGGATTATGATAAACTGGATTTTGAGCCATTACGCAATTGTGAGATAATAACTGAATATAATATAGAGTTGGCGGCTTTAACGCAACAATCTACAGCCAAAGATTGGACGGAAGAAGCACGTAGACTGGAGCAAAGTGGCCATATTGAGCATTCTAAATTAGCACAAGAAAAAGCGGATCACTTAGAACAAAAGGATCCGAATGAACCTGTTAATGTTACGAAAGAATATCCGGCAGAAATTGTTCAACCTAATAAAACCAGTACAAATAAGGCTGAAGAAATTACCAAATTGAAATTAATGGCCGAAAATGACGATATCCAAGCGCAGTATCAATTAGGCTTATGCTATAAAAAAGGTCTTGGTGTAATTAAAAATGCTGAAACGGCTTTTGTTTGGTTAGAGAAAGCAGCCCAAAAAGATCATGCAGAAGCTCAATGTGAATTGGCGGCTGCTTATGCAAAAGGAGATTTCACTCAAAAAAATTTAAAGTGGTATTATGGTGACGGGGCTAAACAGGATTTGGAAAATTCAATTTTTTGGTATAAAAAATCAGCTTACCAAGGTGTTTCAGAAGCGCAATATCAACTGGCTCGATGCTATAAAAAAGGTCTTGGCGTAGAAAAAAACATTTTAGAAGCAATATTTTGGTATGAAAAAGCAGCCGATCAAGAGCATACCAAAGCATTATGTAGTCTTGGAAATTGTTATGCTATTGGAGATGGGGTTCGTAAAAATTTATTAACAGCGGTGGAATTTTGGGAAAAAGCAGCTAATCACAATAATGTAAATGCCCAGTATGTATTAGGAGAATGTTATGATCAAGGATGGTATGGTGTAGAAAAAGATTTCGAAAAAGCTGTAGGATTTTGGGAAAAAGCAGCCGAACAGAGATTTGCTCCAGCTTTATTTAGAATGGCTCAATGCTATGATCAAGGTAGAGGCGTAGAACAAAACTTGAAAAAAGCTTTGAAATTATACGAAAAATCAGCTACCGATGGCTATGTTACAGCACAATATACGCTGAGCTTAATATACCAAAAACAAAAAAATTATAAAAAAGCGTTTAAATGGTTGGAAAAAGCCGCCACTTCAAATCATATAGAATCTATATATCAATTGGCTATCTTATATGATGAGGGTAAAGGCGTTAAAAAGGATACTAAAAAAGCTTTCGATTTATATAAAAAAGCTGCCGATAACAATCATACAGCAGCTCAATTTATTATAGAATTTCGAAAATAAGATATGTTTAGAATATTGCTTTGATCCTAGAAATCGCTCCTAGAACGTTTTATCGATTGGCAAATGCAGAAATTCTAAAGTATCCTTCTTCATTTGTTCTGAAACCAACACTAGGTGTACCAACAACATAAGCAAAAAGCTTTCGATTTATATAAAAAAGCTGCCGATAACAATTATTCAGCAGCTCAATTTATTATAGAATTTCGAAAATAAGATATGTTTAGAATATTGCTTTGATCCTAGAAATTGCTTCTAGAACGTTTTATCGATTGGCAAATGCAGAAATTCTAAAGTATCCTTCTTCATTTGTTCTGAAACCAACACTAGGTGTACCAACAACATAAGCAAAAAGCTTTCGATTTATATAAAAAAGCTACCGATAACAATTACTCAGCAGCTCAATTTATTATAGAATTTCGAAAATAAGATATGTTTAGAATATTGCTTTGATCCTAGAAATTGCTTCTAGAACGTTTGCTCGATTGGCAAATGCAGAAATTCTAAAATATCCTTCTCCATTTGTTCCGAAACCAACACCCGGTGTTCCAACAACATAAGCCTCATTTAATAGTTTGTCAAAAAATGCCCAGGAATCCATTCCACACTTAAGCCATATATATGGTGAATTGTCTCCTCCTACTAACCAAAATCCAAGTTCACTGAACCCTTTTCGGATAATCTGAGCATTTTCTAAATAATAGTCTATGTTTGCTTTAACTTCTTCTTGGCCCTCTTTACTAAAGATAGCTGTTGCGGCTTTTTGGACAATATATGGTACGCCGTTAAATTTGGTCGTCTGTCTTCTTAACCAAAATTTATTTAGTCCAATATTATTTACTAGAAGTTCATGTGGCACTACCGTATATCCGCATCTAGTACCTGTGAATCCAGCTGTTTTTGAGAAAGAACAAAATTCTATAGCGCAACTTTTGGCTCCTTCGATCTCATAAATACTAGTTGGTAGATTAGCATCTCTAACAAAGCATTCATATGCACTGTCAAACAATATTATAGAATTATTTTTGGTAGCATAATCCACCCATACCTTTAACTGATCTCTGTTGTATGTTGCGCCTGTAGGATTGTTTGGAGAACATAAATAAATTAGGTCGCCTCCATCACCATCTTCTGGCATCGGCAAAAAGTTATTGCTCTCGTTTCCATCTAAAAAATTTATTTTTCTTCCCGCCATAATATTTGTATCTAAATATGCGGGGTAAACAGGATTTGGAATAAGACTAGTTCCAGGACCAAAGAGATCTAAAATATTTCCAAGGTCGCTTTTTGCACCATCGTTTACAAAAATTTCGTCCGCTACCAAATTTACACTTTTGTTGCTGTAATAATCTTTTATAGCAATTTTTAAAAATTCGTATCCTTGTTCAGGACCGTAGCCACGAAATGTGTTTTCGTTACCCATTTCTAAGACAGCTTCTGTCATAGCATTGATTACACTTTTGGTTAGGGGTAATGTAACGTCGCCTATACCAAGTTTAATGATCTTTGCATCTTGATGGTTGGCACTAAATTCATTTACTTTTTTGGCAATGGTAGAAAAAAGATAGCTTTGTTCTAAATTTAAAAAATTTTCGTTAATTTGCATTATAGAAACCTCTATTCCATGAAATTTATCAACCATTAATATATACTAAGATACAAGATTCGTCAAGCTATATTAATAATAAAAAAGAGGTTTAAAATTGTGCTAAACAGTATTTGACACTCCCCACACCTAAAGGCGGGGGATTCTAAAGTGATTAAGGGACAAATTCATTTCTGCTAGTCCGGTCTGACTTTTAGTTAAAGGGATGTCATTGCCCTTCATACAACAGAACATAAAGTCTTGTATGCTGATACACTTTGACTATGTATCCGAGACGCTGAGTCTTTAAGAAATCGTTTTAACGACTTTTTCTTGTCGTGTTTCATTTTAGAAACATTTTCGGTGTATTGAATATTTTACGCTAGAAATGACTACTTCTAGCAATCGTCTATATTCAGTTGTATCTAGAGTACAAACAAAAAACAAAAAATATAAACATTTTTTGAAAAAAATTTAATAGCCTTATATCCTCATAGCTAAAGCTAGGGGCTTTACGGCTTATCTGGCTAAACAGTATGTAACGGCTATGCACAAAGATGAGAATATAAAAGAAAAGATTAAACATACATCACGTTTTATGAAAAAATATAAACATAAAGCACCTATAGCCAAAAAGAATAAAGTTACAGAAATAGCATTGCTAAAAATTAGAAAGAAATCTATAAATACGGTAATAAAGTATATGATACAAACGGTCATTAGGCCGAAAAATATATTTTGATAATTTATAAGCTTACTATTTTTTTTATTTGTCATATGCAACACTCCTTTAATGTATATAATATGAGGCTTGTACAAATTTTATGACAAAAAAAATGAAAAAAAATTAAAAAAGGGCTTTACAAATGAAAATGGTTATGTTAATATACGGACATAATCAATTACGGGGTGTGGCTCAGTTTGGCTAGAGCGCCTGGTTTGGGTCCAGGAGGCCGCAGGTTCGAGTCCTGTCACCCCGATGATTTTAATGTAAAAAAAAGTATGCGCGAGTGGCTCAGTGGTAGAGCATCTCCTTGCCAAGGAGAGGGTCGCGGGTTCGACTCCCGTCTCGCGCTTTTCAGCTGTCACAAAGTGACTGAAGAGGTTGAGCATTGTTACGAAGTGACTGAGAAGTTGAGAGGTTAAGCCTTATAACTTTATAAATTCAATTTTGGTAATTTTTAAAGCTCCAGGTATATAGTCTAATTTTAAATTATAATTTCCTTGATCCATTTTTACGTTTGCTAATTTTTTGCTAAAAGTTTTTCCGTTTGTATTGCCAACATGAATTGTGGTTACTAGAAAATCATTTAAGAGTACGTTACATGCTGTTTGGCCTAAGCCTTTTGCAGTGGAAGAATATGTTACATTAATTTGGAATTTACCACTAGACTCAAAATAAAATAAATTATCCGTATTTTCTATTTCTAGAATGTTATTGACTATTAATTTTGGAATTGGTCCAGTTTGCGCTGGAAAATGAGTATTTTCGAACAACATGTGTCCTCTTTTAAAAGCATTTGTTTTTAGTGCAAATCTACATATATTTATAGCTGCTCTTTGTAGTTCGGATAATTTTAAATTTCCATTATTTAAAGATTCATGAATATTATCATGATTTTCATTTAGTTCTGCGCCGTAGTTTCCGACAGTCATGTACACATCATTTTGAGCTTTAATCATGTTAGCCAAATTATTTTGTGATCCTTCACCTTTGTTTACGATGTCGTTAATACAAGTCCACCAGTCTGTCATAACAAATCCATCATAGTTCCATTCTTTCCTTAATATAGTAGTATTTAAATCATAATTTGAAGCACAATAATAACCATTAATTTTATTAGAAGCTGTCATAACACTGTTTACTTTACCTTCTTTTATAACCATTTCAAAACCTTTTAAATATATTTCTCGTAATGCCCTTTCGGATACAACATTATTCAATCTACGTTTATTAGTTTCTTGGCCACTGCAAGCAAAATGTTTTACTGTAGCATCAACACCACTTTTTCTGATTCCTTTAACTACGGCAGAAGCAATTTTACCGCATAACAGAGGATCTTCAGAATAATATTCAAAGTTTCGGCCGTTTAATAAATTATGGTGAATGTTAATACCAGGCGCTAATAATAAGTCTATATTATTTTTTATTAACTCTTTACCTTCCATAGAATAAAGCATTTCTATTAAGTTATAATCCCAAGTAGATGAAAGCTGAGTACCAATGGGAATTAATGTTGCAGCTAAACCACCTTCCATTCGGATGCCCGAGGGACCATCTGCACAACAAATAAGCGGTATACCAAATTCTCTAAGTTTTTTGGATACGCCCCCAAAAGCAGAAGCAGTACCAGGAGTAACGTTTGGATGACTAGCGCCTTCGCCACGGACTAAAATTTCTAATTCAGCTGGCGAAAACTGGGCTATAAATTTTTCCATGGATATTTGATTATGACCTACTTGCTTTAGCTTATAACCTTGATCACCTGTATAAGGAATTTCATTTGGAATTCTTTCTTCTATACGTTGGGCTAAATCGATTGTTTGCGTAGGAACAGTTTCATGGTCGATATGGAATCTTCCAGCAGAATCTATAACTGGCTTTATACGCTTAAAACTCATACTTGGAGCCATAGCTTCTTCTACTTGCTTTAATACGATAGTGTTATTGATTTTAAAAGAATTGACCGGACATTGATCATCTCGCACATTATTGCCGACGTGTATAAAATATTCGCCGGCTTCTAATACATAAGCGGATTTAAATCCGGATATACCGCTATCATCAAAAGAAGCAGATCTAAAAAATGGACTAAATAAAGTTAATATTTCGGATTCGCCCTGGTTTAATAAATGTGTTTTTGCAAAAGTAATCAGTTTGCGGGCCGGTTGGCCCAATTGTCCTTGAGGCGCTTCTACATAAACTTGAACTACTTCTTTACCATTATATCTATTTCCGATATTTGTTACTAATACTTTTATTTCTATACCGTTAGATTTAGAATTAGTTATTGGGCCGATTAAATTAAAACTGAGAAGTTCTATTTTAAATTTAGTATAAGATAATCCAAAGCCAAAAGGATATTTTACTTTATCTTTTGCAAAAGTTTCATAATATCTATATCCAACGTATATATCATCCTCATAAATAAATTCAGTACTATTTTTATCTATATGGTTAGATAGTGAACTTTCTAAAATGATAGGAATAGTATCTGGAAGTTTGCCACTTGGCGTTGCATTACCTAATATAACATCGACTATAGCATTTCCGCCTTCCATACCGCCATGCCATGCATATACTATAGAAGAAATTTTTTTGTTTTCCCATGACATGTCCATTATGTTAGATACGTTTAAAATTACTCCAACTTTATCAAAATGTTTGCAAACTTGTTCTATTAGATTTTTCTCTGTATCAGTTAAAAAGAAACTTCCTTTGGTATTTGTGTTGTCATTATCCTCGCCGGCTGTCCTTCCTATTACTATTATAGCTTTCTCGGATACTTGGGCCGCTTCTTTTACGCAAGAATCGGTTATTTCCATTTCTTCATAATGTGTAGATTTTACAATATTACTTGGTTGAACTGGATTTTTACTTACCCAATCTGTATATATATCGTACAAGGTTTCGTTTACTATAACTTTGTTTCGAGATTTAAGAGAGTTTATAAAATCCGTGCTGTACATAACCGTAACCGATCCGCCAGAACCGGTACCACAATTATAATAATCTAATTGACATCTTCCAAATACAGCTACTGTTTCCTGCTTTTGTAAAGGCAAAAAATTGTTATCATTTTTTAATAATATAGTTCCTTGTGCGGCTACTGCTCGACTAAATTCTGCAAATCCTTTTAATGGACCACCTGTTTTCATAATCGATTACCCCCCATTCTTGTTCTATATTTGAGTTAATTTTAGCTTAACTTAGTTCTGTTGTTAATTATTAATTCAAAGAAATATTTACTTCGATTGTTGAGATATTGCCATTTCTAATATCTTGCGCCAACTTACCTTTTAATGCATTTTCATTAACTAAGACTATTTCGGATGTTGTATATTTTAAGGAATAACTAGTTATTGCATATTCTTCTGGAATATAATCGGTTATATTATCGAAATGATAAATTACTTTAATATTACCTAAGAGTGTAGTAACTATTTGTTTATTTTCATCCAATAAATATTTCGGAATAGAAGGAGATAACTTAAATATTAATTCATTATTTATTATTCTAAAAATTTTCTTGCCAAACATCATAATCTTCCACATATGGATAAATTCAATAGTTGATCCACTTAGTCTAGCTACAAAACCTCGGCCGTGAATATTTGGATTTGGGTTAGCACTACTAGCAATAAAAGAAGAGTTTTCGTAGATACTTCGGCCATATACATTAGGATCTAAAAATGGGATAGCTATATTCTGTAAGTCATTAAAAAAGTTTTTATACATACCACTTTTTAATACTTCTAACAAATATTTATATTCCATATGCATCCATATAGATTCATTTTCTAACCAACCTGGAGTAAAAGCTTTTGCTCGACCGATTTCATAAGAGGCATCCTTTAATGGAGCATTAACCTTGTACATATTAAGTTTTTTATCATATAAATCACTACTTTTAATTTTTTTATACAGTTTATCAGAAGAGTCTCTATATTTGGATAATTTTAAATATCTAACGGGACCTTCTAAAAATAGTGGCATAGGTACAATTTGAAATTCTTGCGGTATTATACCTTCAGCCGTCTTTTTAGAGCTCGATACTTTATAGCTAAAATAGGTAGAGCAAATTGTACTGTTATCAAATATTTTGGATTTTTCTATAGCTTTATGAATTACTTGTAGCCAAACTTGTAAAATAGCAATTAAATCTATACTTCGTCTAAGCGCTTTATCTCCGGAAATATTATTGTAAACCTTATCCCTATAAGATTCTTTAGCAACATTTATTTCATCCCAAAATTTATAAACTTCTTTTGGTATAAATAAGGTTGTAATATTATTTTTTGTGATAGCAATTAATTGAGTAATTAAGTCATTTAGTTCTGTGAATAATGTTATGTCTTTGTCTGGATTAACTTGTAGCCGTTTGATAGTATAGGATATATTTCTAGCTAATTCATATGTTTCGGCCATGCTAGAACCAAATATTCCAGGTAAACCATTTAAAGCGTCGTACCAGCCAGGCTTACCGCCTTCCATTTCTATACCCATGGCGAAAGGATCTAGAGTAGCATATTTTAATGTACATAAAAGTATTAGCTTTTCAATCAGCGTTGTACTAATAATTTCTCCCTTAGCGTCTTTGGCTAATTTGTCGGATGAAACCGGACAATGTTCTATAGCATTATATTGGCGTACTCCTTTAGATGTTTGTTCGTAACGTTTAATACGTGGATTTACTTTGGCCTGCACATTAGCATAGTGAAACTTTTCTCCAAATAATAACTGTTCTTCTTGTTCGGGATAAATTTCTAAATATGTTTCCAATAAATCCAGATTATAAGTCCAGTGATCAGTCCAATATCCTTCGCCGAATTTAGTGTTCAAATTAGATGTAGCATTGTCTATGATATCGTTTAAGATTGTTTCCGCTTCAGAAATAGGTAGTCCTAAATCTTCTAGTTCCATTAAAATTTTACCTGGCGAAAAAGGTTTTAAAAGCTTATAGGTAAACGCTCGATCCAAGTTATATTTTAAAGCAATATAATCTGATTTAGTCTTTTTTAGGCTATAAGTAACTTGTTCGATAGATAAAGGATTGTAGCCATCTAACTGTATAGCATCATAAAATAAATGAATATTCTCTGTACCTAAAAATGATGAGAAGAAGTTATCAAGCCGCCTATTTTGATTAACGTCCCTAAAATTACCATTCCCTTGGGAATAATACTCTGGTAATAGGCTGAAAAAATTATAATCACGCTCTATATCTCCATGTTTTCTAGAATATGCATAAAAGACTTTTGAGTTACCGAGGAGAATAGGGGTACCACCACGCAGTATATTATCCATATAAGTATATTTTATATAATTGTCAAAATCTGAGTTTGCAGTTTGTGTAAGAACAGGATCCGTCATTTTACTAGTTAAGTTAGTAGCATCATGCTCTTTTGTTTTAAAATATTCTTTATCTAGTGTTTGGGCTAAAAATGAATTTAACCTATTTTTACTAAGCGCTTGGCCGATTACTTGATACATAGTTATAGATTGATCTGGAGCTAACTTAGTTGTAGTTCCATAAAAGCTACATGGTAACTGATTTTGGATGATTTGCTCGCTTTTTAATAACTTTTCTAAATCATGATTTTCAAATTCTATGGCGTGAGATAAAGATGTGTCATAACCAAAAATAATATCCGGATCTACAATTGGCATAAGCTTGTTTCCATTCTCTAAACATCCAAAAGAAAAATTACCTTTAATAACTTCTGTCACTGTGGCCGAATCGTTCATGCTAGCTCTAACTTTAAAATACGGTACTTTTTTCTCAAGATCCTCAACTTGCATCCAAGCTTTCACTGTTTGACCCATCATTTTCATACTTTCAATTCCTACGCCATATGGTATGCAGGATGGAAATCCATCTAATATTTGAAGTTCTGTCTCTTGTTGACTTTTATTAATAATAGTAAGCTTTCTCACTAATGCTCCAATTTTTTCATTTGGAAGAGTAAAGTATGTTACAGCTATTTTTAAATCCGGCCCGTCTTCTTCTATCTGAAGCTTATTCATGTCTATTATCATATTATGAGATATATTCGGATCCGTAAATGCTTCTGTTACGACATTGTCTTTTTTTATAAAAGTTCTAAATCCGGTACGACTAACATTTTGATATGCTTGGTGCGCTGGGTAAAATTCCATTATAGCATGGTTTTTGTCTTGTACGCCGAAACTAACTACTCCTTGGCCTCTATTAACGTAATAGCACCAAAGAGGTATTCCGTGTAATCCACTAACCCCGGGTAAAAAACTAGAAAAGGTTGATTTTTTATTATAATTTTCAATAGTAAACATCGTTACCTCCTATAAATTTAAAATTATTATCTAGATATAACTATATTATAAAACTATTATTAAAAATATGCTAGTTGAATTTTTTATAAAAAAGTATATATTTTTTACTATATTTATTTTGGTGATAAAATATGTACGAGAATAAGTAAAATAATATTTATCTACAGCAGAAATTTTTATGCAGTTTCTACTGTAGAATTTATTTAATGTTAATAATTTGAAGATTTGAGTTCTATATCTCGTAATTTGGCAGGAGAAATGTGAAAATATTTTTTAAATTGGTTGGAAAAAATATATCTATCGCTGTAACCCAATATTCCCGCTATTCTATCTATAGAATATTCATCCGTTAAAAGCAATTGTTTTGCTATTTGCATTTTTTTTTCGAAAAGATATGTTCGAAAAGTAACACCTGTAGCTTGTTTAAATCTAGTAGTAAATTCATAATTACTCATTTGAAGATGAGATAAAATCTCATCGACTGTTAAATATTTATACTGATATAAACTTTGCTCAATGTAATGTATGGCTTGATTTATTTTAATATCATTAGATAAGCCATGGGTCGATTGTAATACAGCTACAATATTCCAAAAAATAGATTTTAATAAATTAGAAACTATTTGATTATTAGAAGAATTATGAATATTGTGAGTTAAAGTAAAATTAACCATATTTTCGATTATAGAAGAAAAGGCAGATGTTTGTGGTAAATCTAATATATAAGGTTGGTCTCCGAATATTTTAGAATCTGGACTAGTAGTAAATCTTATAGCTACAAGAGATATAAAATTTTTAGGATTGTGGTATGCCTTGTGAGGAATATTACCTGGGATTAAAATAATTCTTTGAGGCACAATTTCAAAATTTTGATCACCAATCTTAAAATAACCTATATAGCTCTTGCAAAACATTAGCAAATTAGATTCTGTACACTGTGGACTGCTATTGGTAGTACAAACCTTTAGGTGATTATTTACAGCTAAGACTTTGAAATTTAAATTTGGATTACCTGTGATAATTTTTTCAATATTATTTGCTCGAATCATAATAAATTTTTCCTATCTCGATTTTAATATCATTTATACAGAACTATAGATCATTTAAATTTGACTGCATGTATATTATAATATTAATATATCAAATTCGGCAAGCCTCTAGCCCTATAAATTTAAAAATTATGAAAAAGATGAATAATGGATAGAAATAAATATATTCTAAAAAATAGGCGTAAATTATAATTAGGAAAAAGAAGAGTAATGAATAGAAATAAATGTGTACTAAAAAATAGGAGGATGTGATAAATAATGGATAGAAATGAATATATTTTAGACAATCAAACATGGTATATGAAGCAAATGAATCCTGGACAAGGAATAGAACAGGAAATTTATGATATACCACCAGAAAGGGATATAGCATTTAGTGGATGGCATTATGCAACAATACCAGGAGATGTATATTCGGATTTACAAAGAGCGGGCGTAATAGAAGATCCATATATAGGAAGAAACATGGTAAAGCAATCTTGGGTACAGTATTACGAATGGTGGTATATTTGTAGATTTAACGTACCGAAAGATTTTAAAGAGAAGGATTTGCAATTAATTTTTGGAGGGATAGATTATAGTTGCGAAATATGGTTAAATGGGCATCATTTAGGAAAACATGAAGGTATGTATTCGCCGATAAAGTTTGATATTACTGGACTAGTGAGAACATATTTAGATGTGGATAATGCTAGTGAGTGTTGCAATCATTTAGTTGTAAAATTAGATATACCGCCACAAACTTTGCATAACATAGCAGGGCTACACCATACATTTTCGGGCGATTATCTTCCAGGGTTTATCCCGGTTGGAATATGGCGTTCTGTAAAGATTTTAGCATATGAGAATGCGAGAATAGACGATTTGTATGTACATCCGAGACTTACTGAAAACGGAGCCGAATTAGACATAACGGCCACGTTAGAGTTGAAAGCAGCAGCCAATGCGAATTATGATGTAGTGATAACAGTTTATGATGACGACACAAATATAGTTCATAAAAAAACAGCTAGATTTTATCCAGGGGATAATGAAATAGAAGAGATAATAAGCGTACCGGATGCTAAGCTTTGGTGGCCATGGGATCTAGGTGATCAACCATTATATTTTGCAAAGATGGAAATATATGAAAACGGTAATTTATTAGATATTGCTTCGACCAGATTTGGAATTAGAGAAATAAAGATGGATTATAATCCAGGTTTTACGTTAGAAGAATGTGAGACTCCTTGGACTTTTGTTATAAATGGTAAACCTATATTTTTACGATCTGGATGCTGGGGCGGACCACCATCGTTTTTATATGGTAGAAATTCTCGCAAAAAGTATGAAAATTTATTAAATTTAGCCAAGTACGGTAATTTTAATAATCTTCGAATATTTGGATGGCATCCACCAGAAGTTGATGATTTTTATGATATATGTGACGAATTAGGGATAACAACATGGACTAATTTTCCATTATCCTCACAAGTTTTGCGAGATGATCCAGCATATGTAAATGCGGTATTATATGAATGTGGCGAAATAGTGAAAGAGAGAAGAAATCATCCGTGCAATATATTTTGGATGGGTGGAGAAGAAGTATTTTTTAGTGAAGCACAAGTTAGAAGTCACAATAAAAGGATGATGAAAGAAGTTGGAAGGTATATTAAGCGTTATACAGATGTACCTTATGCGGATGCCAGTATGATGAGTTCAGCACCAGCTAGGAAATTAGGATATAAAGCGAAAGAATGTTTACATTATAATGGAGCTTATTATGCAGCAGGCAGAACAGCTATGGAAGATTATTTTGCAAATCCGTTATTAGAGTGTGCTATAGTTCCTGAACTATGTGGAGCGGCCGTACCAAATTTAGAAAGTTTAAGAAAATTTATTCCTGAAAACGAAATATGGCCACCAGGTCCATCTTGGGGTTATTTAATGGCCAATTTAGAAATATTAAGAGCTATAAACATGGATATTTTTGGCGATGAATGTTACGATAGCATTGAAAATTTTATTGATGCGACTCAAAAGTCTCAGGGTGAAGTATATAAATTTGCTATTGAATTTATAAGACGCAAAAAGCCACATATGAGTGGAGTAGCATTATGTCATTTTATAACTAATAGGCCATTAATGAAATGGGAGATTATAGATTATTATGGAGTGCCAAAGCAAGCTTTAGAATATGTAAAAAAGGCTTTTGCGCCGTTAACGCCGTCTATCGAATATAGTAAGCGTAGATTTATGCCAGGTGATGAATTTAAGGCTAATGTTTGGGTATTAAATGATTTATATCAAAAGTATGAAAATATAGTTTGTAAGATCAAAATAAAATATTCAGATGGAAAAGAAGATAATTTTGAAGAAGTTATAGATTGCATTGAAGAAAATATTAGTAAAAAATGCTTTGAGATTAGTTCTGTTGTATCTGGAGAGTTATTTGATAGATTTAACATTTTTGTGGAACTATATGATGGAGAAAATTTAATTGCCGCAAACGATTATTTTTTAATTGTAGACGATCAATTAGAAGCTCTAAATAGAAAGGTTGCTCTATATCAAGCTCATAGGACTAAAACATTAAAATATGGCAAAACATTGTATCGTGATTTTCCAGAAGTTTTAGAATTAGATTAACCTAAACGGAAAAAGGCCCCTACTTATTTAAAACAGTAGGGGTTTTTCATTATGGATGACCGACCGCCAATTAATAGTTACTTTCTTCTCGTACAATTTCTACGGCTCGTTTTAATTTGTCTAAATTACCATGAAGTTTATAAATATCCCGAAAGATAAATTCTGCATGAACATTATTTTTTCTAATAATTTCCATCGAAGTTTTTATATGTTGTCTAAATGCTTCTTCATCAAAATATTTTTCGGATCCGATAAATTCTGGCGAAGGCTTTCTGGAATAAATAATTTCTCGTTCGGCTAATCTAGGAGCAATAAAATTTTCATCACAAGCAGGGGAAATGGAAACTTTACGTAAATTCGGAATATTTTCGATGCTATCGCCCCAAAAATTACTTATAGGTTCTCTAGAGCCATAATATACCAATCCAAATTCTTGAGCTATCCTTTTAGTTTCGGGGAGAATAAATTCTCTAAAGACTTTAGCAGAAACGCCACTGACCTCCTGTGCATCAACGTAGCCCCAGGTATCCATAGTTTTTATTTTATCAATTTGATTAGGTAAATCATTAGTGAAACAATAGCTACCGCCACCAATATAGTTATTTTGATTATGCGAATTAATGCAGTGCTCATATTCTTGGAATTTTAACATATGAATTGTATCATTTGCTAAAAAAGTCATTAAATCCTTAAATTCATTTGGCTCTTTAGCTAGAGCATAAAATAAGTTATCTTTTCCTAGTAAAAGAAGCGCTTGATAAACTATATTACAGTTCCATCTGTTTGTTACATTGATGGGGACAACATCTAATATATCTCCTAAAATATTTTGAATTTGTTGTTTTTTGGTGTTAATACTTTTATAGTTAATCTTATATTTACTAAATGATAGTTTATAAAAATCATTTTTTAATGATATTAAATGTGGTTTTATTTGTATATCTTGATAATTAAATGAACATATTCTATGAGGACTAAAGCCATAGCGTAAACTTTCTATTTCAAATTCTAAAGGATAATAATTAGGAACTATTTTGTCATCATTAAATAATTGGTAAGGTATTATATTTTTTAATAATTGCTCTTCTATTTCACGTGCTAATATATTATGACAAATTAAATTTGGACAGATATCTCGCCAAAAACTTGTTTCATCGATAACAATCATAGGAACATCTAGTTTTAAGTCATTATGTGCGTACCAACGTTTGACGGTTTCATCCATAGTAGATAAATTAGCAATCTCTAGTTGTTGTTTTGCCAACATGCGTAAATATTCACGTTCTTTTTTGTTAATCCTCATAATATACCAATCCCCCTTGATTTAATTTGATTAAATCATGATTTCTTTAATAAATTTTCATATGGTTTTAGCATGTAATTAGTTAGTTTAGGTTGGATATTCTTTTGACCGAATTTAGAGTTAATAAGTTTCCCTAATAATTTAAATTTAAATATTTTTAACTTTTGTTTTTGAGGAAAATCATATAAACCGGTTTGTTTATAAAATTTATCATCCTCAGTCATAAGGCCTTGCATTAAATAGACCATATCTCTAAATATTTTCATACCACCTTGATAGTAAAAATTGCTAGAAACAGCCACTTTATAATTTAAAGCATATTCTAGAGATAAGGCTAGATTTGTTATACTAGTTGGTGTTGACTGTACTAATTCATCTGTAACTATTCCACTAATATAAGTTCCTGAAATTTGGATTCTAGCATCAATGACCATTTGCAAGTTAGGTTCTTGCCTATAGTTTCCACTTATTAAATATCCAACAGGTTTACCTTTGTTTAGTGGGCGATGGCCATTAAAAAATTGTCTGTCGTCATAACATTTTAAGGATGAATGAGCATAGTGATTTTTTATTGTGAATGCGTAAATGATAGCATCGGCCATTTCTATGCTATCTTGAAATAATTCTTCAAAGTTATCCTTATAGATGCAAGAAGCAGTGCTCATGCATTTTAAGCAACCTGAGCAACCGCCAGAGAATTTATAATTTCTAATATTGATTTCTCGGACGGAATATTTGGATGCATGTTTAAAATCTATAACCATGTTTGCAATACTAGTTTCGTCCGGACTATAATCAGAGAGAATTAAAATATCTCTATCAGTGAGTTTTATATTATTTTGATCTGTTTTTAGTTGCGAGGTATATACCGGATGATTATTTTTTTCATATGGAGGTATATATTTTGTATTACCGGTTACTACATCAAAAATTAATTTATCAAAAAACAATTTTAAAGTTTCCTGGCCTGTTGGGTTAAGCAGATCTTCCATTCCAGCAGAAATACCATCTACATAACGCATGCCTAGATCATATGAATTTTCTTCAATAAATTTATGTGCTGTAACATCATAAAATTTCATAGATGTAGTAAATTGAGTAGCAGTTTTCCCGGCCAAATTTACCTTATGTTCATGTAACAGCTCTATAAAGTTTAAAAGCTGACTAGGAACTAAAAAGGTATATACGGGGTAAGCAAATATTATTATGTCAGCATATTCTAAAATCTCGATTTCTTCTGCGCAATTTTTTTCTAAAGCCTTAATTTTTTGACTTACATTTAATATAGAAAAATTATGTGTAGGATAGATTTTGGCTAAATATAATATGCTTTGTAGCGTTATACTGTTATTTCCTTTGGGGCTACCATTTATTACTGCAATATTCATACATATTATTCCTTTCCATAAAAAAGATATTTATCATTATAATATATATTTTGCTTTTTAACAATAAAAAATGACCTAGATATTAGGTCATTAAGTTTACACTAATATTAAAACTACTTCGATCACCTCTATACCTGGCTATAGAATATTCTATAGGTACTCCATCAGCATTGGATCCGACGGTATAAAATAATTGAATGGCTTTGCCTTTCTTGATTTCTAGTAGTTTAACATCTTGGTCGTTTGCTTCGGTTACTTCAATTCTTTTTTTTAGTTTCACAACTTTATTATCCGAATCTAGACTGAGAAGATCATATAAACTTTCATTTTCTAAATTATGATTAGTTAAAAAGGAACATCTTTCGAATGGTAAGTAGGTTATAATTGTTGCTAAAGGCTCATTATCCACTATACGTTTACGATGTAGATATAATATATCGGATCCATTTTCTAAATTTAATATTTGTGCTATTTCAGATGTTGCTTTTATTCGTTTAAATCCTAATAGGTAGATTTGAGCATTAATATGATCTAATCCGAGTTGAAAATTTTCTGTTTGCTGAACAAAACTATTTGAAAGTTTCTGTTTTGCTACTAATGTCCCTTTTCCTTTTTGGCGAGTTAAATAGCCTTCTCTTACTAAATCTAAGACTGCTTGTCTTACGGTGGTACGACTTATGCTATACATTTTGCTCAGTTCTAGCTCTGTTGGAATCATAGTCCCTACAGGATAAAAATTAGATTCTATATCATGTAACAAAATTTGTTTGAGCTGGTAAAACATAGGGATAGGTGCCAATTTGTCTATTTTTTTCATTTGATTAACGTTATGTTCCACAAAAATACCCCTTTCATTTAATATATTAATTCAATACTAGCTTATATTTACACTAAAAGCAAGCTATAAAAAGGTTTTTGACATTGGTAGTAAATAAATGCAACAAAATAAGTACTAAAAAAATTATTAGTTTTAGTAAATAAATATCAAAAAAATCCAATAATTTTTAAGGAGAATATAAATATAGCAACAAGATGTAATTGTTACAACATAGGTATATCATTATAAAAATTAACTACTAACAGCGAAATTGTGGATTATTTTTCTATTTAAGAAAGCGTTGACATAATTTCTTAAACATAGTATTCTAAATCGGAAAAATAACTTAAATTAAGGAGAAACCTATGGCAAACATTATTATTTCACCATCAAAATACGTTCAGGGTAAGGAAGAAATGACTAATCTTGGAAGCTATACTACATGTTATGGCCAAAGATCTTTAATATTAATAAGTGAATCAGGCATGAAAAGATTTAAAGAGGTTATTGAAAAATCTTTGGAGAAAGATAAAGTTGTTCCGATTTTTGAAATTTTTCATGGTGAATCAAGTAAGAATGAAATTAATAGACTAGTAAAAATTGCGGATAACAATAATTGCGATAATGTTATAGGAGTAGGTGGCGGAAAAATTTTAGATACAGCCAAGGCAGTAGCATATTATAAAAAATGTCCGGTAATCATAGTACCAACGATAGCGTCTACGGATGCGCCATGTAGTGCGTTGACAGTAATATATACAGATGAAGGGATTTTTGAAGAATATTTATTTTTGCCACAGAATCCGAATTTAGTATTATTAGATACGCAAGCTATAGCGAAGGCCCCGGCCAGATTGTTAATATCAGGGATGGGGGATGCGCTGTCTACGTATTTTGAGGCTAGGGCCTGTAAATTATCTGGAGCGATATCATGTGCTGGTGGACAATCTACGGTTACAGCACAAGGTCTTGCTAAATTATGTTATGATACGTTGCTGGAGTTTGGATATAAAGCAAAGGTCGCAATGGATCAAAAAGTTTCTAGCAAAGCCGTAGAAAATATTATAGAAGCGAATACCTTGCTATCGGGAATCGGATTTGAGAGTGGCGGATTAGCGGCAGCGCATGCTATCCACAATGGATTTACAGTAATAAATGAATGTCATCATATGTATCATGGCGAAAAAGTTGCTTTTGGAACTATTGTGCAGCTAGTATTAGAAGATGCACCGGAATTATTTGAGGTTATTAAGTTTTGTAAATCGGTAGGATTACCTACAACATTAAAAGAGTTAGGGATTGAAAAGATAGATCCGGAGCAAATAAAAAAAGTGGCAGAAGTCGCCACTGTGCCTAACGAAACTATTCATAATTTACCGTTTAAAGTTAGTTCTGATGATGTATACGCTGCTATTTTAATAGCGGATTCATTAGGCCAATAAGATAAATTTAAAAATTCATTAATCTGTTGTCTCTGAATTTTTATTTTGAAGGCTTCAGATTAATATTTTTATGATTTTTATTTAGTCTAACATTTGTTCTTCGGATGGGTCATCCATAGTTTGGGTTTAATGTATTATTATTTAGTCTAATCTAACATTTGTCCTTTGACTGAATCATCCATAGTTTGAGTTTAATGCATTATTATTTAGTCTAATCTAACATTTGTCCTTCAGCTGGATCATCCATAGTTTCAGTTATTTCGGAAATTTCTGTAGATGGATCAACTTCGGAAGAATCATTTTTAAGATTTATAGCAATGCTATTACAAACGGGAAAGCCTAGTTCAGCTTTCAATTCTGGTTCTAATATACCGGCGTATTTCTTTCCTTTTCTAAACATCTCAACACCTCCATCATATTATAGTTTAACCAAATTTTAAGTACATAATTCAACTTTTTATTTACAATAGCCATTTTTTCATTTCTCGATTAAAATATGTTAAAAATAAAAGGGTTTTGACTGCGAAAATTGAAGTGCATTATGCATTAATAGATTATATGCAAAAAGTTTAGTATTTAACTATTAATACTTAATTTCCAGTGTTTATATCCTTGAAAAGATTTTATAAACATAGTATAAGGAACATGATAGCTTTTTATCATTGTTCATTAGTTAGGAGCTGATTTTATGCAAAAAGTTATACTTGGAATAGATAGATTTCATGAATTTGACACTCCTCACGCCTAAAGGCGGGGGATTCTAAAGTGATTAAAGGACATACAAATTCATTTCTGAGCGTCCAACCTTTAGTTATGGGTATGCCATTACCCTTCATACAACAGGACATATAGTCTTATATGCTGAT
>LNZM01000036.1 GCA_002007295.1 Candidatus Epulonipiscioides saccharophilum
GTTTTTCGTTCCTCTGTGACAAACTGGTGTCCCTTGTAAATGTCTATAAAACACATCTGTGACGTTTTTTGCCATGTTTCATTTGCTATCCAGCACATTAAACCATCTGGGAGGTTTGGTTTTGGCATTTTTCCTCCCATATTCAGATAGCTGGCAGAGTAACTGGCCCTTTTGCTGTGATAATGATCATAAAGGAGCAGGACCAGTGCTGTGTCTCTTTGTGCACCATACAAACCTTGATTGCATTACATAAAAGTAAGGCAATGCACCCCTATAACACATTTTATTACATGTGAATGCAGTATGATTTAAACTCAGTTTGATTTAAATTAAACAGTTGTGATCCTTCTGTGATTATCAGGCAAGAAAAGAACCGAAGTAACTAAAAGCAACATCTCGTAAATTCACACAAAAGGATAAACATGTTTGTGTGTTTCTGATGCTCCACTGTTTTCCCTTAAAATTCTGCAGTACTTTGCTTTTATTTAATGTGTTAAGTACATTTGTGTGACACTACACTAAAGTGATGATTCAGTTTTTTAAAATCTCAGTTTAGCACTCAATCAGACATGGTTTCTTTCTACTGTTTAGGATGCAGCTCATTTGTAGCAGCACACTTTAAAATGACCATGCATTTGAATCAACAAAAACTGAATGTTGTAGCCCTTATGAGGAGAGGACTTCCTGCAGGGCTGTTCTGCTAGACTACATTAGCTTAGTAAGATGTTGGTTTCAATCTAAGAGGCAGCTGCCAGTTTAAATCTTATCACAGCACTTACTTGTTAGATATTTGCATAATACTAGATGTGAATTAAGTTTATTACAACAGTTCCTCCTAAAAACAGCCATGTTTAAACCTGCAAAACTTAACTTTCTTTTAATATTTTATTTACTCACCATTTCTTTTCTAAATGATGGCTAATGCTCATGCTACCTTAAAAAAGTGCTGTTGTCTTAATCTGTTCGCCCCCTAGTTTACACAACAACACTGCAAATGGTGTTTCTATATATCTTCACCGTGGCAGGGGTTTTTCAAAAGCTCCATTTATGGTGACCGAAAAGCCATTCATTTGTAGATAATAGGTCAAACTACATTAAAAAAGGAACTATGTTTTTAAAAATACCAGTGTTCATGTGAACAAGGCAATATTCATGTAAAAAATTCTGAAACTGTGGAGGTGGTAAGATAAAACAGTCATGTATGGACACTGGTGACTTTGCATTTAAGGCAGATAATTCTGAATTGTGTTTTTTTTTAAGTCCTTTATTGTTTCGCAATAAATTATTTGACTTCATTTCCACTACAAGCTGCTACTAATTGTAAAGAGGTTCTTCTTCAAAGTGTGGGTAATTTATTCCTACACCTGTCAAGGGAGAAATTGGTGAAAAGGCTAAGCGTCTTTGCACATCAAAATAAATACAGATGTAACACATTAGGCCACAATCCGAACAAGGTAGGTCCTGTGATGTTGTCAAGGTCCTGTTCTTGTCAACATAGCCCAGTCAGGATTTTGTTGAATTGTCCTGGAGTGCAGGGACCAGGTATTTGTCCCTCTTTCCATCAAGAGATAGAACAATTCCCAATGTAAATATCATTGTACTTGATCACATTCAAACCTGGTTGTTGCTATGTGTGTCCATTGTCCAAATTGAGATTGAAATCTCATCGCTCTGTCCAGCTTCTTTTCTTGTGCTCCCCTCTTGAACTGTTCACAATAAAAAACAAACAAACAAACAAAAAAGCAAAACTGGGGAAAAAAAACATGGTAGCCATCTGTGTAGTTACACTCTTGAATGGACGTGTTGTTGAGGATGGATATGGAAACTCACTGCCTGCCTCCATGAAAGTTTCTGGTCGATAAGTGAAACCACTCTCCTGCTCCAGTGAGTTTCCACAGCTGGCATGTTCCCCTGGCCGCTGTAGGTTGATGACTGTCTTCAAACCACACCTGAGCACGGCACAGCAACAGGTTCGTATCAGTACACAGGGCCATCCATCCAGCAAACCACAACAAGTCAACACAACAGATATATTAGACCACTCCAATAGGCACTTATCCATGTGAGTTTCTCTGGTGTACATTTGGTGATGGGTATCATCTTTGTAAAAATTTCGTTGTGTTTGAGCAACTATTTTTCCTCTGATGCCGACTTCGATGGTTACGTTATCTTTAAAATAAATAGTACCTACTTTAAATGTTCCGTTGTCGACCAATACTGTACCGCCGCCTTCGAATGAGCATTTATCGATTGCTTGTTGTAAACTGTCCGTATCGTCTGCTATGCTATCTCCTATGGCTCCGTATTCAAAAATGTTATATATCATAGTAGCCTCCCTTTTTTATTTATCATTATAATTATTTTTTCATAAATAAATAGGCCACCGACTTAAAATTGTGAAAAATTGTGGAGAAGCGGTGCACTTCAAGCCTCCCTCTCCGAGTGAGGTGGCACGAAGTGACGGAGGGAGTGTTTTTGATATTATTGACTATTGGACAATTTTTTTTGATATAAAAACATATATAAAGAGGCACCAAAAATAACAACATAACCGATCCAGCTAAAAATATCAGGTAATTGATGGAATAATAAATAACTAATAACAGCGGAAAAAATTATATTACTGTAATCGAATATAGAGATTTCTCTGGCTGGAGCGTAAGAATAAGCTAAAGTTAAGGCAAATTGAGTTATAGTGGCGAAAATCCCAGCTACAAAAAGTAGCATAATTTGAAAGCCGGACATAGGCATGTAAAAATATAAAGCGAAGGGGAGAACGACGACGCATGATATGAAGCTAAAAACGAAAACGGTAGTATAATAGGCCTCGTTTTTTAAAGCTCTCAAGCATGTATAGGCGGCACCGGCGTTTAGAGCGCCCAATAAACCGGCGAGACCGGGCAAGGAATCAGAAGAGAAACTAGGCTTTAATATTAATAAAGCTCCTGCGAATGCGATGGTTATTGCCATAATTTGGTTTTTATTAATTTTTTCTTTCAAAAATATATATGAAAATAATATTACAAATAATGGAGATAATTTATTGAGCATGTTGGCATCGGATAAAACCAAATGTTCGATAGCATAAAAATTAAAAATTATACCTAATGTACCCAAGAGCGCTCTTAAAATAAGGTACTTCCTATTTTCAGGTTTACCGACAAAACTACCTTTATGTTTCACTACTAAGATTATTGACACAAATAAACTTATGAAGTTCCTAAAAAATAGTTTTTGAAATGTTGGTAATGGTCCAGTCATTTTTATACAACCGGACATTATAGCAAAACTTAAAGCCGATATTAATATAAAGATAATTCCTTTTATTCTATTGTTCTCCATAACTATTGCTATTTCTCTCATTTTGACCCCTCCTTTTTCATCCTTTTATTTTACCCATGAATTGGCGAAAAAATTAGTACATAATTTATGTAATAATTACTAATAATAAGATTATCATCAAGTTGATGATTTGAAACAAAGGTTGAAAGGGAAAAATTGTATTTTCACACTTGTTTATATAAACGTCGTGCTTTACGGGGGTTTAGCACGACATTCAAAAAAAAAATGAAAAATTAACTATTTTTTAACTAATTTTTACTTTACTATTTACATAGATAGTGGTATTATATTAGAAAATAATTATAGGAGACTCATTAAATATGTCAGAAAAAATTGAAGTTGGCCAGATCTTAGAAGGAACAATTACAGGTATCAAACCATTTGGAGCATTCGTTTCGTTACCGAATTCTTACAATGGATTAGTTCATATATCACACATCACTCATGGTTATTTAGAAAATATAGCGGACGCTGTAAAGGTGGGTGACGTAGTAAAAGTTAAGGTATTAACAGTAGATCTTACAAATAACAAAATATCCCTATCTATAAAAGAAGCTTTAGAAAAACCGAAGGCGGAAGAGAGACCGAAGCCGAGGTACAGTAATAAGCCAAAAAAAGAACCGGAAGCACCGGTTGATGGATTTGAAGCATTAATGAAAGGCTTTTTAAAAGATTCTACAGAGCGCCAAACGGATATAAATCGTAGATTAAACCGCTAATCTACGTAAAAAGAAACCACTTAACTAAATAAAATAGTTGGGTGGTTTTTTTGTTTGCACTTGACCTTTATTAGTGCGATAGCTCCTGTCACGCAGTGACTGAGAGGTTCTATTAATCATAGTAACTCAATTTTTTTTCTAAGCTTTCCATAGCAAATTGGACGATGAAATTAAAACAGAAGTAAAAAATACCGGCAATAACAAAAGGTAGCATCGTAGTTTGTGCACTCGCAATTTGTTTGGCTATGGTAAATATTTCGGCTACAGCGAGAACGAAAGCCAAGGTTGTGTCTTTAATAAGAGTGATAACTTCATTGGTAATGGAGGGCAAAATGACCTTAAAGACTTGTGGCAATATTATAATAATGAATGTTTGTGCTTTATTATAACCTAAGGCCATGGCTGCTTCATATTGACCTTTATCAATGGATAAGATACCGCCACGATAGATTTCAGCGAAGTAGGCAGCATAGTTTAGGGAAAAACCGATGATGACAGCTATCATTTTGTAAGAGGGTGAAATTTTTATACCGAATAGATAATAAGGCCCAAAGTATACAACAAGCAGTTGCAGAACTAACGGTGTACCTCTCATTAAGGATATATATAGCTTTGTTAATGTTTGAATATACTTATTTGTTGATACTCGGCCGAAGTATATTACAAAGCCTAAAGGCATTGAAAATAGTAAGGTAGCCACAAAAATTTGGATTGAAACTAACATACCAAAAAATAACTGTTCTATCATGACCCAGGTATCCATTTATTATTTATACCTCCATTTCTTTATTTAATTTCTCTAGCTACTTTCTCTAGTTATTTGCCTAAGCATAACATGTTAATGTCTATGCCGTACTTTTCACCTAGTTCATAGTAAGTTCCGTCTTCAACTAACTTCATTAATTCAGCATCGATTTCATCTCTAAGGGCTTCGTCGCCAACCCTAAAGCCTATACCATATTTTTCGCTTTGAAAATGTTCTTCTAATATTCTATACTCATTATCTCGGCTAGCCAGTTGATAAACGGCCACTCCGATATCTATGGCAATGGCATCGGCTGCGCCAGCGTCCATGTTCATGAAAGCAGTGTTGTAATCTGGATTTTCGCTTAAGTCGGCAAAAGAACCTGTTAAATCTTTTAACTCATCACTCACCAATGCTTCGTACGCAGCCGAGGCAGCTTGAACCACGACATTCTTTCCTTCTAAATCCTTTAACTCGGTTATCGAACTATTTTTGGGAACGACTATTACTTGTAAATTATCTACGTAGGCCTCACTCCATGCGTACTTATCTAGCCTATCAGGAGTTATAGAAAATCCATTCCAAATACAATCGATATTTCCGCTGTTTAGTTCCATGTCTTTAGATGCCCAATCTATTGGTTGTTTAATTAACTCGTATCCCAAGCTGTCGCAAACTAATTGGGCTAGTTCTAAATCGAATCCTATGTACTCTCCTTGTTCATTCATGTATCCGTATGGCGGATAGGAAGCATCGAAGCCGACCGTAAATGTTTTTTCATCCTCTACTTTTGAACAACCTATACATAAAGTCATAATACTTAGTGACATAATTATTTTCGCTAACTTCATTTTTAATCCTCCTAATTTATATGTTTGCTACTTATATATTGAGTATACTATTACTTTACATAAATTATGCCAAAACTAAAAATATACACTTTTTTGCTTTTTGAACATTGAAACATTTCATTTATTTATCCGATAAAATATATTCCTAATGCTGTTATAAACATAATCATAAATCCTAAAATCATATTTCTTAATGCTTGCGAATAGCCTTTTGGTGTTATTTTATTCATGTTATCTAGCTTAGTTATAATCGGATGTAATCTCCAAAAATACACAGCTATTGATATGATCATACAGATTACGGCACAAATTTTTGTTACATCTGTGCCGGTTAATAATATAGTGAACAATAAGAGGATGAATATTAGTTTAACGCCAGCAACCCAATTTATCAAATATGATACGAACAATTCCAGGGATGGACTGTTTTTGCTTTCCTCTAAATTATCAAAAACTCCTACGCCATTACCTTGTTGAATATTTGGTTTAAAATATAAAATAATAATGTTCAAGCTCTCTAAAATACAAAATAATATAATTGATATATCTATTATGGTCATTTGCTAATCTATCCTTTCTTGTTAGGAATGAAATAAAAAAGAATCTTATTTTATGGTTTTGTTTAGTATGCCTGGAAGGGGAGCTGTCACAAAATTGTGGGGGAGGTGTCAGCGTTAGCTGACGGAGGGAGAAAGCGGCCTTTAAGTTTCCACTAGTTTCAAGGGAAGCGGGACTCCTCTCTACTTAATTGGCTAATATTTGGATCGGTAGCATATATTTTGGATAGTAATAACTTGCTTTTGGAAATATTCTTTGATATTATAAAAAAAAATAATGAGGAGTACAAACAATTATGGAAACAAAAAAAACTATATTTAGTGGAATGCAACCGACAGGAGCAATAACATTAGGAAATTATCTAGGGGCGTTAAAAAATTGGACAAGCCTTCAAGACGAATATAACTGTTTATATTGTATAGTTGATATGCATGCGATAACAGTAAGGCAGAATCCGGCGGAGTTGAGAAAGAATGCGAGGAACCTACTAATACAGTATATTGCAGCAGGGCTAGATCCAGCACAAAATATAATATATTATCAATCGCATGTAAGCGGGCATGCTGAACTAGCATGGATATTAAATTGCTTTACGTATATGGGAGAACTGAATCGAATGACACAGTTTAAGGATAAATCGAGTAAGCATTCGGAAAATATAAATGCTGGATTATACACGTATCCGGCATTAATGGCAGCCGATATATTGTTGTATAATACGGATTTGGTGCCGATAGGAAATGATCAGAAGCAGCATTTGGAATTAACAAGAGATATAGCAGAAAGATTCAACACGATATATGGAGAAACGTTTACAATACCTGAAGGCTATATAGGCAAGGTAGGGGCAAGAATAATGGATTTACAAGAGCCTACAAAAAAGATGTCAAAATCATCCGAAGACAAGAATGCTACCATCTTATTAACGGATAAACCGGAAGAGATATTGAAAAAGTTTAAGCGTGCAGTAACAGATAATGTTGCAACTATAAAATATGATCCAGAAAATCAGCCAGGGATTAGTAATCTGATTAGTATATATAGTGCGATAACGGGTAAGAGTTATGTAGAAATAGAAAATGAGTTTAGCGGATCAGGATATGGTAACTTTAAGATAAAGGTTGCAGAGTCGGTTATAGAAATTTTAAGGCCTATTCAGCAAAAATATGATGAACTGCAAAAGGACAAAAGTTATATTGATCATATAATTAAAGATAATGCGCAAAAGGCTAATTATCAATCGCAAAAGATTCTAAGAAAAGTTCAGAAGAAAATTGGATTTCCGAGTATAATTCGATAAGATATTACCCTTTTAGTTGATACCCTCCAACCTCTCAGTCAACTTTGCTGACAGGGTCTGTTGCATTAATTTCAAAAATGAAGGATCATGCTCTGTTTCCGTCATCTAATGGCGACAGTTCCCATAGAAAACAAAATTGCGGGGAAGCGGTACCTCCCTCCGGGAGGGGGGTGTCAGCATAAGCTGACAGAGGGAGAAAGCGTAACTTCAAGTTGTAGTTGCTTATGTGATCTGTATACAAAATTTATAACACTTCGTGACTGAGAAGTTGCTAAATAAGATCTAGATCAGGTGTAATTAATATCTTGACATGCTTTTTCTTTTCTGGCCCTGTGAGAATTTCAAAGCCATCATCTACAATGTCGGCTAAACGGGCTTTTTTGGTTATTAATCCATCCGTAATAATCTTGCCCTGATCAACCAAGGAAATAACTTCAGGAAAATCATTTCCATGATAGCATATTGTTCCGACTATATTTTTTTCCGTAAATACTACAGAATTCATATTCACAATAGCCGGCTCTTCCCAAAGGCTAGTATTCACCAAATAACCGGTAGCTTTTAAGGATCCTAATAGAAGATCGAAGCATATTTGGGATCCGGTCGTTTCGAATGCTACATCTGCCATTTCGCCATTGGTCAGTCTGGTTATCTCAGCTATGACATCGACTTTATATGGATCTAGTACGTCCACACCTTCGTTTCTAGCATATTGTTGACGGATGGATTCTCGTTGAACTACAAATATTTTGCTGGCCCCCATCGCTTTTAGTACTTTTATTGTGGATAGGCCTATTGTACCCGCGCCCGAGACTATAGCGACTTGGCCTTTTTTAAACTGTCCTTTTTCTAATGAATGATACGCTACGGCCAAAGGTTCGATTAAAGCACCGTCTTCTAATGACATACTATCCGGTAGTTTGTAAATTTTGTCGGCTCTAAATTTTGTATATTCAGAGAAGCCACCACCGAATCCGCTAAGGCCTTGAAAGCCTAGTTTGATGCAGGCATTAGTATTGCCTTCTCGACAAGAACGACATTCGCCACAAAAAATAACTGGTTCTACGCAAACTTTATCTCCAACTTTAAGATGTGTTATGTTGCTACCAACCTCGGCGATGATACCAGAATATTCATGGCCCAAAGTAATCGGTGCTACTTCTCCAGTAATAGGATGAGGCTTAGTCGCAGGTACATTGATTGGACCGGCTACGTATTCATGTAAATCACTACCGCAAATCCCACACCATTTTACTCGTACTAAAGCTTCATCGGGATTTATTTGAGGTTTGGGAATATCATCTACCCGTATATCTTTTATATTGTACCATCTTGCAGCTTTCATATTTCAACATCCTTTCATATTGGTTTTTATATATTAATTATAATATGTATATGTTTTTTTTGTCAATTGATATATTGTTTAGTTATTCAACCTATTGTTCTGCAATTTTTTAATTGAATTAATGTATTATAAGGAAGAAGTTCTGCAATAGTCGGCTGTATATTCCATAAATTTCAAAAATTTACACTTGTGTTTTGCAACTATATTGTAGTATAATCATATGTATTATTGATAAATGCTTTATTAAAAAACTCAACAAAATTGCTTTTACATAAAAAAAAATACCCGCCCAAAAAGATAAGCGGGTGGTTTGGTAGTTTCCACATCTAACTCCCTCCGTCAGCTACGATGACACCTCCCTCAAAGAAGGAGTATAGATTGGAGGGATAGGGATGGAAAATTTATTTTAAATAAATATTAAGAAAGGAATTGATAATTTCTTGAACTGAGGATTTGAATGTTAACTAAACATTTTTAATATAAAAAATATACTATGTATTTATTAAGGAACTGACTGAGAAGTCTACTTGAGAAGTCCAGTCCGAAAGCTGTCATCGAGAAGTTGAGAAGATACGTATTCATTAATGGTCCGGAAATATGCTATTCGGCAATCTAGGGGGCTGTCGCATTAACAACCTAAAAATTATCCCTTTCGTCGACAACATTAGTTAGCTAAGTTCAAGTGCAAAAGGCAAGTGTACAAATTCTTTTATTTCAAAAATTGAAAGCTCATGATCTATTTCCGTCATTTAATGATAGCTTTCGGCGACAGCTCCCATAAAAAACAAAATTGCGGGGGAGGTGTCACGAAGTGACGGAGGGAGAAAACGTGCCTACAAGATTTTGTTGTTTTCAAGTAAATTACAAATGTTGCAAGTTTACATAGTTTTTTTGTCATCTTTAATATTTGGAATTGTTAATGCGACAGCCTTTGTCAGTGAAACTGACTGAGAGGTTCAGAAAGTACGCACTTATTAATGGCCAGAAATAGAAATTAAGCATGCATTAATGAGCCGGAAATCCTATATATATATAGAAGCTAAGCACTCATTAATGGCCGAAAATATGTTGTTTGATAATCCTTATAATAGAAGATATGCTGCATTAATGAGCCGGAAATCCTATATATATAGAAGCTAAACACTCATTAATGGCTAAAAATATGTTGTTCGGCCATCCTTATAATAGAAGATATGCATTCATTAATGACCAGAAATAGAAACTAAGTATTCATTAATGGGTCGAAAATAGAAACTAAGCATGCATTAATGAGCTATAAACAGAAATATTTATTAATGGCCGAAAATATGCTGTTTGGCAATCCTTATAATAGAAGATATGCATACATTAATGGACCGGATATCATCCATAAAAAATCCTCCTGCACATTAAATATCAATGTGTTAGGAGGATAAACATTGTTAAGTTATTCAGTTATTCAAAATTAAAATAATGGATCGATAATCTCTTTAGTTGGCTCAACAATCTATTCAGTTGGCTTGATAATCTCTTTAGTTGGTTCGATAACGTCGACAGTTGGCTCGATAATTTCTTCAATTGGTTCGATAACTTCGACAGCTGGATCGATAATTTCAACAGTTGGCTCGATAACTTCAATAGGTGGTTGAACTACTGCAGTTGGAGGTATTATATCGTATCCGGATACTGGACGTTCAGCAGTTGGTTGAATCATGTTTGGTCTATTACTTATAGCATTAGCTGCAAATGGATCCGTAACGTCGTTTAAAGCGATCGAAATCATAGCAATATTTTTAGTTGCTATAATATAAACATAAGACTTATGAGTAAATCTGATAAAATCGCTACAAAGAACTTCTAAGTCCCATACATTCGTAAAAGTTAAAACACTGGTGGTTCCGTCATCAATTATCAGAGTATCTATTTCTTTATATCCGACAGTACTTAATAAATAGGTACTCCAATGTTCAGCTATTGAAGCAGTATAGGATACTGAATACTGCCAGATTAAGCTTTGTATAGCATCTCCTATTGCGGATCCCAGTAAAGCAGCAATACCATAAAAACTAGATACAGGCAAAGCAGTTAGAGTTTCTGAAACACCTTGATCTGGATTAGAATAATTAGTAAAAGATTCTATTTGAACAAGTTGATCTGTAAAGTCCTGCTCTGGAATTAGAGCATCCCAGAATTGTTTTACACCAGCAAAATATACAGCGATTGTAGGTGGGCAGTCTGGACAAATCTCAAAAACTTGCTTTTGTACTGTAGCTATTTGTTGTAATGCACCATTTAAAATTTCTATAGAAATTTCTGATTGTAAATTTGCACTTGATGAGTCACCTGCTGGACCTTGCGGGCCGACTGGGCCGACTGGGCCGACTGGGCCGGGATCACCTTTGTCGCCCTTCGGACCTGCTGGACCTTGAGGACCGATTTCGCCTTGGATACCTTGAGGACCTGCTTCACCTTGAATACCTTGTTCACCTGCTGGACCTTGAGGACCTGCTTCACCTTGAATACCTTGTTCACCTGCTGGACCTTGAGGACCGATTTCACCTTGGA
>LNZM01000037.1 GCA_002007295.1 Candidatus Epulonipiscioides saccharophilum
CTTCTTTAAGTGACATTGAGACTGTAACCGAGAATCTAAATGCTGCTTACAACGCTTACCTAACTGAGGCTAAACTTGGTACTGGAGAACTTATTCAAAGTGTAACACAAGGTAAATTGGAAGCCCAAATCGCAAAAGCCGTTTTAGGTCTTGATCCTACTTTGGCATTACCTGAAATTCCTAGTGAAGGTAATATTGATATAGAAATGCAAACACCAGATCTTTCTGGCAAAATATTTAATCAATTCAATAATAGGTTTGCCGGTGATATCTCTTCTGAATTTGCTACAGACGGTTCAATTGTTGGTAGTGTTTATATTTACACTAGAAAAGCTACTCAACAAGATATAAATGACGAAATAATTGACGCTGAATACGGAAATCCGGTTACTTATATTGGTGCCCCTATCTTATCTACTAAAGCCGAGGCCGATGGTATTCTTTACTATTATAAATCTACTAGTGGCGGTTCTAGTTTTGCCTTGAATAACTTAACAGAAGGGTTTACAGAAGAGTCTCAATATTTCATCGTTCCACCTATATCCGATGACCCTTGCGCTGTTGGTAAATGGACTCCGGGCGGTAATGCTTCCGGCTTGACTGTTGTACTTGATAAATATATCGATGCAGCAACCGTTACCGATCAACTTAGATCTTTAAAAGATTTGTTAAATGAATACGATCAATATGATGGCTACGATTTAAATGGTAATAAATTAGGCGGTAAACAATATTATGATGAAGTTAAAGCCGGTGCCCAATCTAAAGAAGAAAATGGCTACTCTGCTGATACAAAAATTGGCTTAGTCGTTGAAAAATTAACTAAGTTTTATACTGAATCAGCAAATCTTCAAACAGGCGAGGCCACTACTAAAGCATTAGAATTAGATAAGTTAAGAAAATATCTAGTCTACTTCGGTTATGCCACAATAGAGAAAAATACATTTACTCTGGTTGACGATAAAATTGGAAGTGATACGAATAATAGCGCTTTAGACGAACTTGCGCTAAATATTAAAAAGCCTGTTGATGCAAATAACAATTCTACAGCAGTAGCTAAAATAACTCTTCCTGAGAATTTTCTAAATACAACTTTAGAATCCATAAAACCGAGATCTGCATTTTATAATATTTCCGAATATTACGGTGTAGATATTAAAACGGTGGGTCATTTCTGGGTAACCCCAGATATTCATAACAATTTAGTTAATGGTCTTAAACGAGTTCATAATCTTTTTGAGTCTAACTTCATTACTCAATCTAAAATAGATGTAGAGCACAACACGAACGATAACTACTTAACTGGATCCAATTTAAGTTCTGTTTTAAAAGAAGAGAATGACAATAAACAGTATACTTACGAAGAAGTCCAAGCTGAAGTAGTGGCTCTTCAAAAATTAATCGATGCTTATGAGAACGCTTCTATGGAGCAGCAATATACAACTTTTAAAGCTAAATTTATTGATAAAACTCTCACAGATAGCATCGATAAAATTAAAGCTGTCATTGCCTTACCGGAGGAGCCAGAATACCAAACGCTGTACCAAACTAAATTAGCCCCAACTTTATCCAAGACAGCGATATCCGAAGACGGAGTTTTTGAGATTACTCGTCATGAATTAGCTAATAATGTCAACTACACAGCATTTCCGGATGACGTAAGTACAATTCAGAATAAAGTCTTAATAGATGACTCAACGATTACTCATTATTACACCTTATCCGATTTAAAAACCGTTATGGAAGAAATCCAGCCTATTTTGGATATTTATGCATTAAATGAAAAGGGTCACTTTTCTAATCTTCACAACGCAAATGAAGTTGAGAAAAAAGTGATGAAAGGTATTATTGAGAATTATTTTGCTCCTAAAACAGACGAGATGAGTGAAAAAAATAATATTTTCGCAGTTGAAGAAAATTTAGGTCTTGAATTGCATCCTATTGTTCCGTATAAAACAACTAGGGATGAATTAATCGCTACTATCGGTACAATTTCTGAAGTGCCATTGTCAGCCGATGAATCTATGTCCGAACCGGAAGAGTCTGCTATAAGAGCTTTAATCGGCCTAGATAAGAATAACAACAATACTCCTTACATTAAGACTACGGATAGTATCGTTATTTCCGAAGACAATGGTTATACTTATATCACTTATGATCTAGTTAAAGGTACTTGGTTACCACCGCAAATATTCCCTAAAGAAATCTCTTTACAATGGACAACAAAAGAAGCGCTTAAGACTTATAACGACGCTATTATGTCCGCTGAAAAAGTTGTCCTTGATAGCCGTCCTATAGAAGTTTATAAAATTGGCGGAGGTCCGGATAATGATGTTGACCTTTTACCTGACAATACACTCGGCGAAAAAATAAACGGCGCACCAGATCTCACACTTACATTTGCTAAAGCTAGTTTAGATCCTGATATTCTATCCGAGATTAAAAATGCTATGCCTTCCAAACCGGATGGTGAAGATTATTTCGAAACTCGTAGTACAACATTATTAAATGCTAAATCCACTTTCGAAGCAACATATAAAGATCCTCAAGATGTCTCCGCAGCTACGGCAGCATTAATGAAATTTAAGACATCTGTTGGAAATGCTTATGGTATAGAAACAGCCGGTGAAAATCCTCCTTCTCATAAAGATTACGGATTTATAGCTTCAGATAATTCTGCTTTAACAATAGTCGGTACTGGTCTGAAAAATTTAGTTTATGCTGTAACTAATAAAGACGGCCAAGTGACAGATTATGTCCCTGTTAATTTCTATATTTCAGATGATAACATCGGTATTGTAAATCCTATAACTAAACAATTGTACGGTTATGATTCCGACGGCCACGCTCTTACTACACATGGTAACTTGCCATCCGAAATAGTTGCTAATAGCACTGTTACAGATTTAGTCAATGCTATTAAAAAAGTAGATGAGTTTTTGGCTAAAAGTGATAGTGTCCACTTGAAAGGTTATGAAAATTGGAAGCATAGCGAAGTCCTTGAAGAAAGTAATGAAGAAATCACAAATACTTATTTCTCTGACGTTTTAATTCCTTTACAAACTGCTGTTGATAATTTTAATGCAGCAAACAAAGTAACAATACAAAGTGAAGATTATGTCCTAGCCTACGAAAATATTTTAGCACACATAGTAGATAGCGATAATCAGACAGCTGCAAGTAAGATTACGGATTTTATAGTTAACGAGAATACTTTAGAAGATATTGTACTAATAACCCTCGACAAAAATGACACTACAAAAATAAGTACGGTTGAATTGGGTTTGAACGTTCAATTTTCTTTAGACGGTATTAATAAATGTGATCAAAATGGTGTGGCTTTTAACGATCCTTTAAAAGCAGGGTATTGGATAACGCCAACAGTATTTAACAATCTAAAGAATGCTATCTTTGCAACGCAGGAAATAGTAACCAATGCTAAATCGCTGAATGCGGATTACGTAGCCGGTTATTCTGCAGCTGAAACTGAGGCCGGGAATGAATATTTCAATAACCTTTATGCAGCCACAAATCTTGAGACAGCAATAGAATCGATGCTTCCTAGAGTTGTTGAAGTTATAGAGGAAAGCGATGCTAATAAATGGATCGAGAGGGCAAAAATTGTCCTATACGGTGCTCATCCTGACTCTACCAATGAGATTCCTAAAGCAGATGAACCAGGTGGCTCTGTTCCTGATATTAATATTAGTGAGGTAACTGGCGGTTTTGATATTTTAAATATTGCTATGCTCTCTAAAATGAATACGGATGAAGACACACAATTAAGTGAAGAGGAATTACTTACTGCTAAAGATATAAATACTATTAATTTAGCATACGTGAGCAAAGAGTTTGCTGATAAGTTAAAGAGTGCGATAATCGCTGTAGAATCACATCTGTTAGAATCTGAGTTAGAAAAGCTAAATGAAATAGAAGACGAGCCTACGTTAGTGGATAAAGTAAAAAAATTAGCTGAGTTAATAAATCAAGCTCAAAATCCTAACATAGTAGAGCTTAACTTAAGTCAGCAAAAAGTTATGTTATACAATGAATATGTACTGTTAAACTCTATGTTATTAGATGATAAACAGCAAGAAATTTTAGTCAGCGATACTCAAGGGAAGAACGTTCCAGAGGATAGAAAATGGGTACGTACTGCAATATTTAATGCCTTAAAATCCGCTATTGCAAATTCCGAAACTCTACTTAATAACGTTGCTATATCCGAAGAGTTAGAAACTGCTTTTAAGAATCAGTTGGAGAATCAATACAATACAAACGTCTATACTAAAACTCAGTTTGTTCCACAAGCCGGTACTTTAACAGCAGAACAAGTTACCTCTTTTAATGAAGCTAAAAAAGGATTATTGGATACAATAAATGAAGCAGCAACCTTGACTGGTCAGAAAGAATACCTAGAAAATGGTGAACAAAATCCTAATGCTATCGTTCTTGAAGAAGGTCAGATTGTGGTAAGTACTTTATTCGGCACCGACGTTATTGGCCACGACAAAGACGGTAACTATGTACCTGATTCTGGCGCTATGTGGACCTCCTTAGCAGCTCATAATGCTTTGGTGAAATCTATTAATGCAGCTGTTAATTCATATGTATCCGGCTTTGCTACGGAAGAATCTTTAAAAATAGCGCAGAATACGCTGAAAGTAGCTATTAAAAACTTAATAAGATTTTCTTTTTACGGTACTAAATCTACTTATGAAACTGTAGTGACTACTATGAAAACTTATATCTCTATCATCAAAAATGGTTCTAATGATAACGGCGTATCTATACCTGCTTTGGATTTTATAAAACCAAGTAATTTGGCAGGTGCCGATATTTCTCCTACGCTATTATGGGCTAAAGAAGAGGATAAGCGTAATTTAGAAAAGTTTGCTCTTGCAGCACAAAACATCATCTCCACTTATGCAAACGTAGATAAACCGGATAGTAAGATAGAGTTAGCCAGATTAGTATTAGAAATGAACAAGATAAAGACTGTTTTCGAAACTTTCTACGGCAAAAATATTAATGGCCAAATCATAGAAGGTATAACACCAAAAACTACCTACGGAACCGCCGGAATACAGACAAACGAAATAAAGGCCAAAATTGCTGAAGCCGTAGATCGTATTAACGATTTAGTTTACTTGCATGGAGCAACACCTCCAAAATTATTCTTTACATTACCAGACGGTACACCAAATCAAAATTACGGATATGATCGCTTAATTCTAGATGGCGACAATTGGAAAACTATAAATGATGAAGACGGACATGGAAACGATGTAGATGAAGATAGCATGTTAGATACCCTAGTATCTAGTAAAGAAAGAGGTATTGACGTACCGTTCAATGGAACTGACGAAAGAAAATGGATTAGTGTTCTAAGTGTAAATCAGTTGGCCACAACCATTGATAGTGCACAGAGAGTATTAGATAATTTCGAAGCTACTTTAGCTGCTGGTGGTCAAGCTAATCAACTGATACTAGATAATACTATCAAATCTTTAGATTTAGCTCTCCATAATTTTAATATACAAATTCAAACTGTTACGGAATTATCTAAAGAAGCAGAAGATTACTGGGATATTTACAAGGAATTAGCTGAAGCCGTAACTGAAGCGTACGCAACTTTGGGTCGAAATGCTGAGGGTAAAGAAGAAAGTGTAACTTTAGTTGAAAATGGGCCTTTAGGTTTAGATAAATCTATTCATTTGAGCATTAGTGGAGATGGCCAGGATATAGACAAGAATAACTACTGGGTATCGCTAAGTACCTATAATACTTTCTTAAATTCTATACAATCAGTAGTAAATGCTATGGCTTATGCTTCTACTACCGAAAAGTCTTTGACTAACGCTTTTAATTATTTAAAATCTGCAGCAACGAATATTAATACAATTGCTAAAAATGGTAGATCGGAAGATAGAATTGATTTAGTAAATGAGATTGAACAATTAATAAGTGACGCTACTTTATTGTTAAATGGTAATCCTGGAGCAATCACTGATGCGGATAAATATCCATTAACTTCGAGTATGAACGGTAGCGATATTTCGGCCAATCGACGTTGGGCAACCACTGGTAACATCAAGGAGTTGAATACTCAGATTTTTGCAGCTAAGACTATAATCCATAATTTAACTACAGAACAAAATGAAGAAACCGGCCTAATTGGTACCGGTAAGACGACGATAGCTTTACTAGAGAGATCTAAAACTTCATTACAGGCTGCTATTGCTAAACTTAATCCTCAAGTCGGTGCGAATACAGCTAATAAAGAGGCCGCCGAAGCTAAAGCAGCTTTGAAAAGGACAATAGATAAGGCAAGCCTTTTAGCAAAACATAGAGTAAGTATGTATGAAGGTACAGATTTGCCCGACGGAATACCTTGGATCACAAGTTTATCTGTTGCTGGATTTAAGTATCAATCCGAAGATGCCCCTGTAGATATTAGGCCGACCACGTATATAGCACAAGCAGCTAGAAATGCTATGACGATATATATAAAGAGTGTGACGAGTACGGACGCACAAGTATTTATAGATGCTAAAAATATCCTTGATTATTGTATAGATCAGTTCGAAAATGTTAAGGATAATAAAACACCAGAAGGTAATAAAATTAGTGATGGAAAAACATATTATGGTGTTGGGTCCTTAAGTTCTATTAACGAACAAAAGGCGCTAATAATAAGTAAGATAGCAGAAGTAAATGCGATTATTAGGGCAACGCAAATTGCTGAATCCAATAGCACTGTTAAAGACGGAATATATTGGGCAACAGCTGAGAATATTAAATCTATAAAGGACGCTATAACGAAAGCAAATACAGACATGACAAATATGCTTAAAGTTGCCACGACTAAGAACGAAGAATCAGGAAATTATGAAGGCGGATCAATAACATACTTGCAAACTGTATTACTAGATTTACAAACTGCTTATCATAACTTTAATACTCAGCGACAACTTAAAGGTCAAGATACAAAATCTGCTTTAGAGAAAGCCGGAGAACTTTTAACCGACTTATTTGCAGAAGAAACGAGCCAGGTTGTTATTCCATTACAAGCTGATGGAACAAGCGCAGACTTAGTATTTGTAGAAACTTATCTTACAGACTTAATAAATAATTTAGGTATCATTGATGATAATATTAGTTTAACACTAAGTGGGACAACAATTAGTATATGGCCGATAGATGGATCAAGTACGACTCCAGAAGGTGTACCTGGATTAGGTACAGCTAACATTACCTTAAGTAGATTAACTGAAGGTGAAACAGTGGATATATCAGCTAACTTTAAAGTAGCAGCAAAACCATATCAATGGAATGAAATAACCAAAGCTAGTATATTAGAAGCGGCGACCGTGATTGATAATACAGAATTTGAAATAGACGGTGCTTTATTAAGCGGAGAAGATAAAGGAACCAATGCTAACATGATAGCTATGGAATTAGATAGGCAAGTTAATGAATTGATAAATAATCCTGCGATAGAAGTGCAAATTATTGGAGGAGATATTCTAACTGAAGATGCATGGAAAATGACTTCAAACTTAATAGGTCATACTGATGTAGCTAACGCATTTACTAAAGAACAAACGAATGATACTGATAGTAATAAAGGAGAAGCTGGAGAATTTACATTTAATGTAGCCTTAAGAATAAGTATAGAAGATGTACCGCAAATTAGGTCAATAGCTAATGCTTTAGGCATAGAAAGTAAGTTAACTGCAATTATTAATGATAGTGACGATGGAACTACATCGAGCAACGAACATTATGCGGTAATGTTTAACACGGATTTAATAGCCACTGTCAATCCAGCAGCTTATATTGAAGTGTCGATGGCCGATGTTATGGCTACCGAGGCGGCGTTAGAAACATTTAATAATAATGTAGGCTCAAATCCGTTAAGAATTACAAATACTTTAGAAGTGCCAGGAAATACGGAAGGATTAGCAAAAGCACAGTTATCTAAACAAATTGCAGAGTTGCTAGAAAAAGATTATACTAACTTTAAAGGTGTAACTTTCGAAATTAAAACCGTAGGTGATTTCCCTGATTTATCAGCTGGAGCTGGGAAGTACAAGTTTGCAATTAAGTTTATTAAAGGTAATGCTGTAGCCGTAACGTCCAATGACTCAACATTTACAACCATGGGTATTAATATCGAGCAAACGCCTACTGATTACATGTCCGATTTCGCTAGAAAAGTAGAAGCATTCCCGACTTTTGTTCAAGAAAATGGTCCAGCATTCCAATTAGACACAAGCAATGCTACGGATAAAACAAAGGCGTATGATACGATGTTAGCCTTTATAAAAGGTATAGCCGACCTTGAGTTGCTAAATAGTACGGCAATAACGTTGGAAGATGTAGAATATAAGGCACCTATTTTGTCTACTCCGACTAGATTTGGTATCAATGGTTCTTTTAAATTTGCTGTAAAACTAAGTGAAACAGTACGTACATTTGTAATTACTACTCCGATCGTTGCGTTGGCGTACGATTCACAAGTAGCCACAAATGCTTTGGTAGATCAGTTAGCAGAATTAGGGATAGATGTAAACGAGTTGCCAGACTTTGAGGAGGAGAGCATAAGCCGTTCTCTAGAGGAAGGTGTCAGCGAAGCTGACGGATGGAGTAACTCGGACTATAGCTATTATGAAGAGGAGTATGACGAAGAGTTCCAAGAAGAATATTATTATGAGGAAACCGTTTATGACGAAACTTATTATAATGGGGAAGTAGATAGTTATAATGAGGAATTATATTTTGAAGAAGAGTTCTTCGAGGAAGAGTTTGAAACGGATTATAATGAGTTTGAAGAAGAGTTTTTAGATGAGTTTGTGAATAAAAATAATGGTATATTAGACAATTTTATAAAGAAAGTAAAGGATATGTTCAAACGTTCTTAAAAATTTGATATAAACAATATATAAACCCCCTAAGAAAATTTAGGGGGTTTTTTGTGTTTTGAAGGAGAGCCTTGCAAAAAGAATGCGAATTATGCTATGCTCGGATAGTAAAAAAACCAAAGAAAGGTGAGAACAACGATGTTAATAGTACAAAAATACGGAGGAAGTTCGGTAGCGGATGCTAAGCGAGTTAAGAACGTAGCAGAGCGAATAGCAAAAACATACCGATCAGGAAATAAAGTAATCGTAGTATTATCAGCTCAAGGAGACACAACAGATGAGTTAATAGAAAAGGCGAAAGAGTTAAACGCCACTCCATCCAAGCGAGAAATGGATATGCTCCTAACTACGGGTGAACAGCAGTCTGTAGCATTGATGGCTATAGCCTTAGAAAGCTTAGGGATTCCAGCTATATCACTGAATGCAGCACAGGTTAAAATGCATACTTCTAGAGATTACGGTGTGGCCAGAATTAACAAGATAGATACAGACCGAATTGAGTCGGAATTATATAGAAACAATGTAGTTATAGTTACGGGATTTCAAGGAGTTAATAGGTATGATGACTTGACAACCCTCGGACGTGGCGGTTCTGACACCACAGCAGTGGCCATAGCAGCGGCGATCCATGCTGACATATGCGAGATCTATACTGACGTAGACGGCGTTTATACAGCAGATCCTAGGGTTGTTCCGAATGCTAGAAAGCTAGAAGAGATCACATATAGCGAAATGTTAGAGTTAGCATCTTTGGGTGCTAAAGTGCTTCACAATCGTTCTGTTGAGATGGCCAAGAAGTATAATGTAGAATTAGTAGTAAGATCTAGCTTAAATGATCATGAAGGTACTAAAGTTAAGGAGGAAACAGAAGTGGAAAAAATGTTAGTGAGTGGGGTTGCCGGTGACGATAATATAGCAAGGGTATCTTTATTAAAAATTGTGGATAAGCCGGGAAAAGCCTTTGAAGTATTTAATACATTAGCGAAGAACAAAATTAATGTAGATATAATCATCCAATCGGTAGCTACAGATGGAAAAAGAAACATATCCTTTAGTATAAATAAAGATTCGTTAGAAGATGTAAAGAAAATAGTAGATGCTAACATCAAGAAATGGGGCGTAGCCGGAGTAGAATACGAGGAAAACATAGCCAAAGTATCTGTCGTAGGGGCCGGTATGGTGGCAAATTCTGGTGTAGCATCAAAGGTTTTTGAGGCTATGTACGACGCAGATGTAAATATAAATATAATTTCTACATCCGAAATAAAGATATCTATATTAATAGAAAAGGACGACATGAAAAGAGCAATGAGAGCTATTCATGATAAGTTTAATTTGGGTCTCGTATAAATCTAAAAAAAGTTTTAAAAAAAATAGGCCGGTGGCCTTGAAACCAGAAAAAAAATATAATATAATCCCTGTATAAGACAAAGAGTCTGTTAGTGAGAGCAAAATAGGGTTTTTGTCTGACTGTAGGATTAAATCTATCCTCCTCTTTATTATGCTCTCTCTTATAAAGAAGAGGTTTTTTGATCGACAGACAACATTGACAATAAAATAAAAAAATCTAGATAGATATGTTTTCTAAGCAAAATAATGCTATATAAATCGATACGATAGGACCAATTTTTATTCTGGACGAGTAAGTTTTGGCCGGGTCACAAGGGATTGTGCACACTAACTTTTTTGGCAGGTAAATACTAGTACCTCCTTAAGTTAAAATAAATATAGCAAAGACTTAAGCTTTTAAATTATGATGTATTCATGTTGCGAAGGATGGCTACTGACTGAGAAGTTAAATGTGTCTAAATTTCGAAAGATAGTTTTGTTTAACTAATCTTGATTACAATGAAACTGCAAAGATAACTGTTGTTTGACTAGCCATGGGTTGCACCCAAATTTTGAAGGATAACTACTGTTTGATTAGCTCTGGTTGTGATTATTGATAGGGTTGGACTACTTATTTGAGGGATTACGATACGTTCAAATTACGAAGAATGTTGCTGTTTGACAGGCATTAATTGATATATCTAAATTGCGAAGAAGGGTTGATGGTTGCTTTGTATCCCAATGTTTAAGGGTAACTGGCGTTTGTAAGATTAATGCATCCAAATTGCGAAGAATAGCTTCCTATTATATAGGAAAATAACATGTTTAGATAGAGGATGAAATATAAAACCTAATTTAGTATACCTAGTTTTTTAGGCTGTTACTGGATAGGATAGGATATACTTTTTTTTTGTTAAATTCGGTGACAGCCAATTTTAACTTTAAATATAAAATATCGTAGCTTGTGTGTAATCATTAAGTGACTAGCTTTGGTATGCAAATTTTTAATGCATTGATTAAATACATAATTTATTAATAATATTGAAGGGCGATGAATGAGTTTGTCCATCGATTTCGACCCCGACTGAAAATTCCTCTTAGCTATTAATTTTGGTGTTGCTTTTTTTTATTATGTAGGTAAATGCGCAACTTCTTTAGTCAACGGATGGGGATCAGTACTTTGTATTAAATTCTGAATGACAGAAAAACGATGTAAACCTGTAAAATTTACATTTTCTATCATTCAGAAATTCTTAAGCAGTTAAGGGTTGTCCATTGATTTCGGCCTCGAGGCTATCGGCGCTACTTTGTTCTTTCGCCACTATTTCGGCTTGATGAAATACAAAGAAACCGGCAACGAATAATATAGTAATCGCACTGATACCTAAATGGATATTGCCGGTTACCTGGCTAATAGTACTAACCAAGATTGTACCGACAAAAGAGGCTCCTTTGCCACAAATGTCTAGTAGACCGAAGTATTCGCCGGATTTTTCCGCAGGTATTATTTTAGAATAATATGCTCTGGACATACCTTGTATGCCACCTTGGAATAAGCCTACACACATAGCTAATATCCAAAAATGTATTTCTGTAGTTATGAAATAGGAAAAAAAGGCTATAAATCCGTATGCTATTATTCCAGCTTTAATTAGTTTGCCAGATGATACTTTTTTAGATAATATACCAAATGCTATTGAAGAAGGAAAGGCTACTATTTGAGTTACTAATAAGGCCATTAATAAGCCGTTAGAATTTAAACCGATAGCTTCGCCATAAACAGTTGCCATATCTATTATGGTATAAACTCCGTCTATATAGAAAAAGAAGGCTAACAAAAATAAAAATATATGTTTTTCGTTTTTTACGTCTTTTAAAGTATGAATTAATCTGCTAAAGCTTCTTTTTATAATTTTGTCTTTCACTTCTACATAGTGAATTTGTTTATAGTTTTTTATTAACGGTAAAGCTAAGGCGATCCACCAAAGGGCTACTAGAAGAAAAGTGATGGCCATAGCAATTTCGCTAGATATACCTATTTTTGGTCCCATAAATATTAATGCTATACCTATACAAAATGGAATACAGCTACCGATATATCCCCAAGCATAACCGTTTGTAGAAACAACGTCTATTCTTTCTTCGCTGGTTATATCATTTAACATTGAGTCATAAAATATTAGACTAGTAGATACGCCAAATTTAGCTAACATGAATAATAATAAAAATATAAACCAATGATTGGTGAAGCCTAAACAAGCGCACCCTATCCCACCTAGTATAACACTGCTAAGAAAAAACTTTCGTTTATAGTTTTTATTATCTGATATGGTTCCCAATATAGGTCCTAATATTGCTATTAAAATTGTTACAATAGATATAGCATATCCCCAATAAGATAAATAGTCTACTGATGTTAGAGCGTCTTTTTCGGCTAACGAACTAAAACATATCGGTAATAATGAAGCTGTTAATAGTATAAAGGCGGAATTTCCAACATCATATAAAATCCAATATCTTTCTAATTTTGAAAACATATATATTCTCCTTTTTTATGTTAACTATTGTAACATCGTATTTATTACTATAACATATTTTATTAACAAAATAAATAGTTTTTTGCAAGAAATTTTTGTTAATTGTTTCCACTGCATTTTCCAGGCATTTTGTATATAATATATCATGGAAGAGTAATTTCAAAATCTAGATCCAAATGTAAATACAAGTTATCTGATGGATATAATATATTAATAAATAAATTACTAAAACAAGGAGGACTTAATTGTGAATCTATCCATAATTTTTACTGTTGTACTCATAATTCATTATTTCATGTTTTTCGAGTTACTGAATGTATTCTTAGAATGTAAATTAAAAAAGAGTTCGATGATAATGTTAGGATTGATATTAATATTAGTGATCGGGCCAAGCAGTGTTGTCTTAGTTGACCTGTATGATGTATTAATAATATATTTACTTCTTACCGTTAGTGATTTCATAATAATAGCAACATGCTTTAAAGGAAATTTGTTGTTTAAAATAGCGATATCTTTATACATGCCAACTAATCTTATAGCCATATCCGAAATAATAACTTCTGTGATAAATATTTCAGCTTTGTCCAGTAAATTTATAATTACAGAAGTAAATTTATTTTATATAACAAGAATAGGAGTAGGATTAATTCATTCACTTTTTATGTTTGTTGTAATAAAAAAGATACTTTCCAAAAATTATCAAGCTTTGTTAACAAATAAAAGCAAAGTAAAAATATTTGTAGGAATAAGCATCACTATTGCCGTGTGTGTATTTGCTGATAATTTAATGTACAATATTAATAACATGTCAACTGAATTATATATGCAACAAATAATTTTAAACGTTAGTTGGTTAATAATGTTCCATGTATGTGCATTTATATTACTTGCTTCAAATTTCATAAACAGAAATGAAAATACAGCAGGAACAGAGAATATGTATAAAAACATGTTATTAAATAAAGTTGATATTGCAATAGAAATAGATTGTAGTACACGCCTTTGCACTAACTTTATCCATAAAGGAGAAGTACAGCATAATATAATAGGATTTTCATACGATGAATATTTTAAAAAATTTTTAAGTGATTATATACATGTTCAGGATCTAGCTACTGTAAAAATTATGGCTAATATTAATTACATGTCTGAATTATTTAAAAAAGGGATAACTAATTATCAATTTGAATATAGATTTTTAACATCTGATAATGAATTTTCTTGGTTTAATGTAGATGTAAATATGGAATTACAGGGCACCTTAAAGGCGATATTAATCATAACGAATATACAAGAGGCAAAAGATATAAAGTTTAATGCAGAAAGAGATTTATTAACGGGATTATATAACAAAGAAATAACGAGAAATAAAATAAATCAAGCTAGAGAATTACAAAAAGACGGATATTTATTTATGATAGATTTAGACAATTTTAAAACAGTAAATGATTTATTGGGCCATACTATAGGAGATACCGTGTTACGAGATGTATCTATAGTCTTAAATTCTTTATTTAGAGATTCGGATATAAAGGGAAGAATAGGAGGAGATGAGTTTATAGTATACGTGATAGGATCTAATAATATAAATATAGATACGAAAAGTAAAAGATTGGTACATGCATTGACCAAAGTATACGCAAGAGATGATATAAGAGTAAAAATATCACCAAGTATAGGTATTGTAAAAGTTGATACTACATATAAACTTTTTAAAGATATTTATTCTGACGCAGATCAGGCAATGTATATATCAAAAAACAAAGGAAAAGCTACTTATACAGTATTTGTTAAGGAAAAAGAGGATAATAGCGATAATTATGGGAATGGAAATAATTTAGAGTTAAATAAATATGTTGCTGAAGATTTAGAATCTAATCAAAATACTATGGCTGAGGATTTAGATGTTAAAAATAATTCTATAAAAAATATCAAAAAGCTAATTAATAGTCCGGAATTTAAAATTATTTTTAATAAATCAGCTATTTATACAAGTCGTATTAAGCATTTACACTTTCCAGTATTTTCTCTTAATAAAGATCAATCCAATATAAAAAGGATTGATGCTCCAAGTGATTTGTCAAATAATCATGAGAACAATGCAAGTACCCAAATTGATCAAGATACTGATGTAGAACAAACAAATTTACCAGAAAATTTAGAAACCTCCGGGGGGAGGGGGTACAAGCATAATGTTTGATTCTGTTTACCTTGATGAAGAAATTTTTAGTCAAGTTAAATACAAGGTAATGGATGAATTAAAAATAGAACTGAATGATTATTTTAATTCTAAATTAAATTCGTATTTATTATTACAACAAAAGGCAGATCAACTTTCATTATTTAATGCATATACTGTCAGTTACCCCACGCATAAATGCGGGGGCTTGTATCTAATCTACACGTAGTACAATCGACTTTTATTAAAGCCTCCTACCTCAAACGGGGGGGAAGTACTCTAAAAAGCTTTCTTTCTAATAATGAAGTTGTTCTCCAAATGAAGCATGATATTATCAATTTTTTTCTTAAATTTATAAGTAAAAAAAATACTTGGTCTAATTATAGCGGGTTATTCCCAAACGCCTAATAAAGTATCGTGATAACGTTGCAAGTTTCCATCGACATCTGGCTCATCGGGTTGGGCCAAAATAGTTTCCAGGACGGTAGCGGATTCTCGATAAGCGCTGTCGGTGGCCAAATCCGGAGCGGTAGTATATAGGCTATCGGTGGTCTCTTCAACAATTGGAGCTATCAAGCTACCGGAGGTTATATAAGTTGGCGTTTCCATGGCGGAAATTCTAACAGGTATATAGCCGGTAGCAACGGCCCAATCTACTTGAGAATCGGTACTGGTCAAATATTTCAGATATTCAAATGCTGCTAATCTTTGTTCTTTGGTTGATGGATTGAACATGAAAATATCAGTACCTTGTTGCATAACTACTTCTGCTGGATAAGGAGCGACTCCGACCTCAAATTTATCGCCAGCACCTTTTATGACGAAGGATTCTCCAGCATTTGAACCGATGTACATACCTATTAATTCGTTTCCAAATGGACCAGATAAGAAGTTATCGGTACCAGCGATTCTAAAGTAGCCATCATTTATACCGTCCAAATAATACTGTACTGCTTCTCTGGATTCGGGTCCCATTACGTCAAGGTCAGAATCTAGCAATTTTCCATGATTGTATAAATAAGTTGTATAATAGTTGCTAAGCGAGTCGAATCCGGCCCCAACTATGCCTTTCTTATCATGAATTATTTTAGCTGTTTCTGCTAACTCTTCATAATTGGTGGGAGGGGTTAATCCTAATTCATCAAAAAGAGTTTTGTTATACCACAATACTTCTGTAGATTTATTAAACGGAATAGAATAAATTTTGCCGTCTATTTCGGTAGCATCTCTAAAACCTTGTAAAATATCTTCATAATTGTCGTAGCCAACGATTGGATCTTCGATATAAGGAGTTAAATCTACTAAAAGGTTATCAATCAATGCTGTTTCCATCCAGTTAGGATAAGCCTGAGTGATGTTTGGTAGCTGTTTAGGACTAGCCATGTTAAGAGTTAGCTTCTGTTGTAAATCTTTATAGCTAGATTGATTTTGAAGAATAACGTTAATATCTGGGTGTTCAGCCATAAATCTGTTGGTCAGTTCAATTAACATTTCTTGTTGAGTACCGGCCATAGCATGCCAAAAAACAAATTCTACCGGCTCTATTAATTCGGTTAATATTATATCCGGTTCGTCTACAACCTCAGTGGTATCGTTAGAACAACTAATAAATACAAATGGAACGAAAAGTAAAGGTAATAATTTTTTAAGTTTCATATTTTTATATCCTTTCTGAATTTTTAGAGAGATGTCATATTAAAAGGATAGCCTTTGTTTCAAGCAAAAAGGTTTGCCTGTAGACTTCAGCGAAGTAGGAATAATAGCTAAGTTGTTGACCTCTACTCCCATTCCAGGGGAGCTGTCAGCTTTAGCTGACGGAGAGGTTAAAGTATTTGTCCTTTTTTAGGTAATAAACGCCTACCATATTTATTATATAATCTTTCTGGTCGATAAGAATGGATCGGAACTAACAATTTCGGCTTAATACTATCTATAATCCTAATCAGATCTTTTGGATACGCATGGCCACTAACACATAGCCATTCAAATTTTATATTCTTAGATTCAAATTGCTGCATAAAAGGGGCGAACCTCGGATCAAAATGGCCTAGTGGTACAGCATTCGAATGAATATATATGCCGTTTGGTAGCAACTTATCTATATCATCGGTGCTGGTTAATTGCCACATATATTCTTTATGGTCCGATAGCAACGTATCATATTCTACACACTTATCTTTAGCTAATCCGTAATCACGACCATCTAAATTGTAGTAGTAAGATTGATAACCGGTAGCATCTTTTAAGATGTAAGAATAATAAGCGCTTAAAACCACTTTCCGAGGGACAGCATCAATGATTTTCATAATACGTTCGATGTTTGAAATATAATAATTGAAAGTGATTTGTTTCTCTGGATTTTCATTTACCAACTCAGATATTTTATTAATCAAATCTTGTTCGTTACTGATTTCCTTGGCCGGCGGGGTATAGTTTGTATCTTGGAAAGAAACGCTAACCCCTTCGATTAGTAACACATCACAATTCTTGCATATTTGACAAAATTTCATAGTATCCGCTTTTCTGTAACCATGAAGCCTAAGATCTCCTGTGTAAGCAATGGATAAATCGGGCGTTTGAATAAACAATCCACATGAACCATATGCATCATGGTCGACAGAAATGAGTGTTACTTTGATTTTTCCGATTTCTATAGTTTCATCGCTTTTAGTCCCAATGATTGTACGTACCGTATTTTTGGATTTATTTTTTTGAGCAGGAATTAGAGGAAATAAGAAGTCATCATTTATATTTAAAGTTTCGAGTAAAGATTTGGTCCCTTCTAAAGTATAAAGAGGGATGCTAGGATTTAGATAATTTACAATTTTAGAATGATCTAAATGTACGTGAGATAAAAACACGGCTTCATTTTTAAATCCGGATTTATTTACAGATTCATAACCGATTAATTCAATCCTAGGATCGAATATATTATTAATATAAGGCACCATCTTTTTGTCTAACAATTCTTGTAGATTAGAAGCGGGTATAGCCGGATTATATTCACTACCGAAGTCAAAGAAGATATGGCTGTCTTCGTAAGCTATTTCTATAATTGTACCACCGATAGTTAAAATACCATTATGAAAAGTAATATGAGTTTTACTAATTTTTTTAGAGCGTTTAGTTGATCTACTTAATTTAGTCAAATTTGTAAGTTTATTTGATTGAAATTTTCGTCTGGTTATAGATAACCTTTTATCATTTAACATCACTTTTAACAGCTCCTCTTTTTCTAAAAACTAAATAAATATTATCCTTTAACCCCACTTTTTACAACTCCTCTAATAATTTGCTTTCTAAACACTAAATAAATTATTAATATCGGAATAATAGAGATGGCCGAAGCTGCCATTTGAAGTTGAACATTAGTACCGCTTTCTGTAGCAAATGAAGTTAAACCATTACTTAATAAACGCATATTAGTATCGTTCGTAACTAAGATAGGCCATAAGAAAGAGTTCCAACCGCTAATAAAACTTAATATAGTCATAGTAAACAAGGCCGGTTTACACAAAGATATCATAATCCTAGTAATAAATTCCCAATCACTGCAACCATCGACTTTAGCTGCTTTATAATAAGAAATGGGAACGCTAGTTAAATATTCTTTTAAATAGAAAGTGTAGAAAATGCTAGCCAAGGAAGGAACGATAAGAGCTTGATAGCTGTTTAGCCAACCTAGCTGAGCAATGGTTTGGTAATTAGTAAAGACGGTTACTTCGTAAGGTACCATGAGCAAGGCGGCCATACACATTAGAAGTGCATTTTTTCCTTTAAACTGCAATTTCACTAAAGCAAAAGCAGACAAAATACAAGTAAACATTGTTCCACATGTAGAACATCCGGCTACTATTATTGTATTAAGGAAATATCTAGCAAACGGGGCCTGCTTTAACGCTTCAGAATAGTTACTAAACTGCGGCTCGGCCGGTATTAATGTCGGCGGTATACTTGTTGCTTCTTGAAATGTCATCAAACTTGCTAATATCATATATACAAATGGAAATATGGTTATTAACGCCATGATGAGTACAAATACCTTACATAAAAGAGTACCAAAAAAAGATCCAGAAGTATGTTTGTTCGACTTTTTCATATTTTTTATTGCCTCCTTACTTAGATATTCTTGTTAATATAAAGTTTTGGATAACAGTAAAGGATAAAATTAATAAAAACAATATAACCGCAGCGGCCATGCCCTGACCATATTTATAGTCTACATAGAATTTATCAAAAATATAAAATACGCCCGTGGTTGCACTGTCCGCAATGCCCGGTTTGCCGTTAAATAGAGCAAAAACTTGTGCGTAAATCTTAAATGCATTGATGAAGTTAACCATTAATAAGAAGGTAATAATAGGTAACATCTGCGGTAACGTAATTCGTCTAAATTGTTCTCCCTTCGTTGCTCCAAACATATCTGCTACTTTATAATAACTTGGATCTATATTTCTTAATCCGGATAAAAGGATAATAATGTTGAATGCTAAGCCGGACCATACGCCAAAGATTATCAATGTAGTAATGCTCATATCTGGATCGTTTAAAAAGTTTATGGCCGGCAAGTCAAACCAGCTAAGAACATAATTTATAAATCCATAATCCCCATTAAACAAATAACGAAATACTATACCTATAGCGATAACGCTAGTAAGATATGGGATAAAAAATATAGATTCAAAAAAACCTTTGTGTTTTATTTTGTCAAAAATGGTAACAGCTATAGACATAGAAATAATTAAACCAATAGGTACAACGACCAAAGCGTAGATAGCTGTGTTGATAAGGGCCATATGAAATTTCGGATCGGCTAAAACAATTTGAAAGTTTTTAAATCCGCCATAAGTCATAGTATTTAGCGTTCGGCCAGTTTGCATAGACATAATGAAAGTTTTAATCAACGGATAAAGATTAAAAACAGTAATAATAATTAAAGCTGGTAACAAAAATAACCAAGCATGGGG
>LNZM01000038.1 GCA_002007295.1 Candidatus Epulonipiscioides saccharophilum
TCTCATGGTACAGTAAATAAAATCGTCTTCATCTCAGTTTTCCTCCTTTTTCTATATAGTTTTATAAATATCGATTATTAGTTCATGTAATTCTTCTTGGTTATATCCGGCAAAATTCCACTCCACACAAAATTTCGAAAGTACATTAGCAAGCTCTTCTCTCTTTACTTCATCCTTTTCAAAGGATAAGTTCTCATTTATGAAGTTACCTCTACCTCTGGCCGAAACAATGATCTTTTGCCTTTCTAACTCAGCGTAAGCTCTCGATACAGTATTCGGATTTATGGATAACTCACTAGCTAATTGTCTTATCGAATATATTTTATCGCCCGGCTTTAAAAAACCCTTTAACACTTGTTCTTTTATCCCATCTACTAATTGCATGTATATTGGCTTCTTATCATGTATATCTATTACAACCATCCTATGCCCCTCCTCTCTGCTACTTAGATAAACCATATATCAATACATTAATAACTATCAAGTGTTTTTAAAAATCATTCTGCTAATCTTGCATACTTTATGTATCAACAATACTATTATAACTAATACAGTTACGTTTGTCAAGTTCTTTTTGATATTTTTTCAAAAAATTTTTTTAACTCTCCTTTTCTAACTCCCTATATACATCGTCCAACATCTCTTTAAATTCAGACTCATCATATCCGGCAAACTTCCAATCTATACATAACTGAGTTAATTTTTTCTTAACTTCAACCTTCTTATCCTCATTCTTCTTATTAAAATATAATTGTTCATTTATAAAATTTCCTCGCCCCTTCGCCGAAACTATAATTTTTTGCCTCTCCAACTCCGCATATGCTCTCGCTACTGTATTCGGATTGATCGACAAATCACTCGCTAATTGTCTTATAGAACATATCCTGTCACCCGGCTGTAAAAATCCTTTTAAAACTTGCTCTTTTATTCCATCAATCAGCTGGACATATATTGGCCTTTTATCATGTATATTTAATGTTACCATATTTATCTCCTTATATTAATTTTTGCATTACCTTGTTAATTATTTCGTTCTATATTAATCACACTAATACAACTATTATACATAACACATTCCTTATTGTCAATATAATCATATATATGCAAAAAAAAAATCCCTTGTTTTTATAACAAAGGATTTCACAATTATTTATTTATATAAATAAATATTTCTTCTAACGCCATTGGTAACTCTTCTATCATATTAAATCCGATCTCTTTTATATTGCTTTCTGTCTTACTTAAATCTTTCGTTACTATATAGTATACACGTCCTATGTTACTTATATCTATAATGTTTTCGTCTTTATCCAGTAAACTTAAATCAGCATCGTTTTTAAATACTACTTGTATTTTTTTTAACTTTTCCCTGACTTCATTTATACTTGCTGTATTTTCTACTTTTTTTCCGTCACTTAGCAGCGTTATATCATCGCACAACATTTCTAAGTCACTCAAATGATGCGAACTTATCAATACCGTAACCTGTTCTTCTTCTACCGCTTCTATTATAAACCCTAGGATTTCCTTTTTCGCCATAACATCTAATCCCGATGTAGGCTCATCTAAGATTAATACTTCCGGTTTTCTTGCTAAGTTTAACATTATCGCTAATTTCGTTTGCATCCCTTTTGATAATGTCCTTATCTTTTTTTCCTTAAATAGTTTTACTTTCTCATTGTAATAATCAAACTTCTCTACACTAAACTTTGGATAAACTTCTTGGTAAAATTTTATCATCTTATTTATTGTATAATCTTTGAACAACTGATTCTTATCTGCTACATATCCTATCTCTCTCTTTATCGACTCATTATCATATACTTCTTCGCCTAATATTTTTATCGTTCCCGATGTTAATTCATGTATCCCAACAATCGCTTTTATTAATGTCGTCTTCCCAGTACCATTTTTTCCGATTAATCCTTGGATCTTTCCTTTTTCTACTTTTATTGTTACGCCATCCAGTGCTTTATGATCTCCGTATTTTTTCGTAGCGTTTATAATTTCTATAACCACGAGTTAGCTTTTCTCCTTTGCTACATTTCATTATTATTAACAAATCTTTTTTTTGTCATATTATCCACTATAGGTCATCTAACGCCTTTTTGTTATGCGTGTCTTCATTATATAGGATGCATCTCTCATAGCTCTCAAACTATTCATTCTTTCTTAATAACGCCTTTTTGGGATGCGTATCTTCATTATATAGGATGCATCTCTCATAGTTCTCAAACTATTCATTCTTTCTTAATAACGCCTTTTTGGGATGCGTATCTTCATTATATAGGATGCATCTCTCATAGTTCTCAAACTATTCATTCTTTCTTAATTATAACTCTTCTATTTTCTTTTGTCCAGCAAATCCGAAAATTCCTGTAAATCGTCCGTTTTTTCTCATTAATCCTTGTATTTCCTATTATACCTTTTTTCTCTTCTTTTGTCTGTCAAATCTGAAAAATTCGTTTCGAGCGTCCCTTTTGGTACCCCTCTGTTATTTTCCATTAATTCCCTAATTACTTTGTATCTATTTTATGCTATGATGTATCTATCAGTGTATTCATTTCTTACATAAGATATTTTTATTTTTAAACTTAATTAAAATTTATAAGGAGGTTTTCAAATGAATAGATTAAATCCGATGCCTTTAATTAGAGGTATCTTCTTATCATTATTAACTTTCGGCTTTGCTGTGCTAATAGCAGTTCCAGAAGCAAGAGAGTGGTTTATTATAAATAAAGATGTATTAATACACAATTTAGTACTTGGCCTGTGTGCTTTACCCGTATTTATGGCCGTAGTTTTAAAATCTGTAAATAACTGGCACAAAAAATTTTCTTCATGGTTTACAATTATATTTTCATGCCTTGCAATAATCGGCGTAGTTCTATATAGTGCTTATGGCGGGCCAACGGATGACTCTTCCGAATTTGATATAAACCCTGAGTTTTTAGAATCTAATAATGAAAACTATGTATTATAGCTCAACCATTATAAAATAGGACAAACGCATGTATATATTTTTACTAAAAAGTGCGACGAGTCAATTATATGTTCGTAATTTTGGAGTCACGCTTTCTCCCTCCCGGATGGATGCACCGCTTCCCCGCAATTTTGTGACTAAGATTCTTAAATTCCCGCCTATGCTATATAGACCCGAAGGATGACTCTCCCGAATTTAATAGTAGCCCTGACTTTTTAGAATCTCATTCTGAAAAATATAAGCTCAACCATTATAAATTTTCATGCCTTGTAATAATCAGCGTAATTCTATATAGGCCCGCTGGGTAACTCTTCCGAGTTTAATAGTAACCCTGACTTTTTAGAACTTAATTCTGAAAACTATATTGTGGCTCCACCATTATAAAATTTCATGCCTTGCACTAATCAGCGTAATTCTATATAGGCCCGCAGTGTAACTCTTCCGAGTTTAATAGTAGCCCTGACTTTTTAGAATCTCATGCTGAAAACTATATTGCGACTCAACCATTATAAAAAATATTCTATGAATTTTCCGGATACATTATTGTATCATTTGAATAAAATTTATGAATAAAATTTAGTATAAGAAGGAATATTAACAATATGAAAGACGATATTTATTTTATGCAAGAAGCCCTAAAAGAAGCCAACAGTGCTCTTTTATTAGATGAGGTCCCCATCGGATGTGTTATAACAGTAAATGATGAGATCATATCCAGAGCATGCAATAGGCGAAATACTGATAAAAATTCTACATCCCATGCCGAAATCTTAGCAATAAAGGACGCATGCGAAAAAGTTGGCGATTGGAGGCTTGAAGAATGCACTATATATATAACTCTCGAACCTTGCCCAATGTGCGCCGGAGCTATAGTACAAGCACGAATAAAAAAAGTCGTCTTTGGTGCCTTAAGTGCAAAAGCCGGTTGTGGCGGATCCTTAATTAATTTATTAGAACGAGATGATTTTAATCATAAGTGCATTGTAGAACGGGGTGTTTTAGAAAAACCATGTTCATTAATTCTTTCTAACTATTTTAAACAAATACGTAAACTAAGGAGTGTAGAAAATGGCTGATAAAGGCAACGTAACAGAACTTCCAATTCCACCAGACAAAGGCTTAGAAGTAACCAATAAGCATAAAAAAGCTCGTGTTTTTAGAGACTATCTAATAGAAAAAAACACGATCAATATGTTTAAAGAAGAAGAAGTCGAAACAGGTGTAATTTTTAGAAGTGCTTACAAAATTAAAGACGAAAATAAGCAATTCATGATCATCTTTAATGACAGCATCTATATTACTATGCAGTCTTTAATTATTAGGGATGTTCCACCTGAAAAAAGAGAGCAGATGCTAAGAGTTATCAATCAACTTCAGTTTGAGTTTCCGACAGTTAAATATGTTTTAACTCCAGATAACCACTTGATGACATCCATGACATTCCATGGAAATGAAAACACAATGCAACCTGCAACAATCCTATTATGTACTATTGAGTATTTTAAAGTATTAGCAGCTAATCACTATGATAGATTTTTAGCTGTTTTAGCTTAGTAAAAAGTAAAGGACTCCTCTTTATTTCTATAACAAAATAAAGGGGCCTTTATCTTTTATATTTTTTACGCCAAAATAAATTTGTCTTCTTCGAATGTATTTTTATCATACTTTACATGCCATTCTCTGATACTATTTTGAATCATGCTATAATCCAAACTATGGTTTTTACATTCATTCATTACATACTCTTTTACTCGTTTGTTCTCTTGTGTTTGCTTCATGTTGTCCTCCTGTTTATTTACAGTATAGACATTTTTTTTAAAATTCATTCGATTTTTATCCTATTATGTGTTATACTTCTTTAAGATTTTAAAAATTGGAGGAAAAAATGTATTCAACACTTATCGGAAATTATACTAAAGAAACAAATTTTTTTCACACTACTAATCCATTTGAATTACTAGAAAAATATTCAAGTCCACTATATGTTTATAACGAAGACATCTTTAGATCTAAATTACGCCAAATAAAAAATTTGGTTAAATATAAAAACTTTATTCCTCATTATTCAGTTAAAGCAAATACAAATATTCATTTATTGAAAATCGTAAAAGAAGAAGGACTTCACGTCGACACAATGAGTCCAGGCGAGATCTTCATGGCCTTGGCCGCCGGATTCGATCCATCAGAATTATTTTATATACCGAACAATGCAACAATAGAAGACTTAAATTATGCTATTGAACGAGGCGTTCTTATTAGTGTGGACTCAGTTTCTCAGCTCCAACTGTATGCTAAACTTAATCCTAATAGCAACGTTGCTGTAAGATTTAATCCGGGCGTTGGAGCCGGCCACCATGACAAAGTAGTAACCGCTGGTAAAAAAACTAAATTCGGCGTTAACATGGATGAATTCGAGACAGTTAAAAAAATTATAGCAGAAAATAATTTAAATCTTGTCGGTATTAATCAACACATCGGCTCATTATTTATGGATAATAATGCCTTTATTGAAAGCACTACAAACTTACTAGATTTTGCTAAATCTTTCGCCTCTTTAGAATTTATAGATCTAGGTGGTGGCTTCGGGATACCTTATCACAAACAATCCGGAGAAAAGCCTTTAGATTTAGTAGATTTAGGAATCAAGTTGGATGAGATGTTCAATCAATTCAATGCAGAATATGGACGAGAGATTTGCTTTCAAATTGAACCTGGCCGATTTATATCATGTGAAGCGGGAATAATTTTGGGCACTGTAACCGGATTAAAACAGAATGCTCATACAACATATTTAGGATGTGATATAGGCTTTAACGTTTTGGCCCGTCCTATTATGTACGATTCTTATCATGATATCGAAATTTATACTCAACGAGATCAACCGGATTTAATTAAATATCCTATGAATGTTGTTGGCAATATTTGCGAAAGTGGTGACATCATCGCCAAGGATAGAGAATTACCTCACTGTCATTACGGTGATATCATCGCCATTATGGATGCAGGAGCATACGGTTTCGCCATGTCTAGCTCTTACAACCAACGTCCAAGAACAGCCGAAATCTTAATCACTTCTTCAGGCGACGAAAAGGTTATTAGAAGACGTGAAACTTTTGAAAATTTAATCGAAAATATGTTGTAACTCTACACTTTCATTCTTGGATGCCAAACCATGAACGTTGAATTCTGAATCTTAAATCTTGATCGCTTAGCCTTAAGTTTTGTATTCTGAACTTTGAGTTTTACATTCTAAACCTTAAACCTTGATCGCTACATTTTTAGCTTTGAATGCTAAACTTTAAACCTTGGACACCTAGTCTTAAGCTTTATATACTAAACCTTAAACCTTGGACACTTAGCCTTAAGCTTTATATGCTAAACTTTAAATCTTGGACGCTTAGCCTTAAGCTTTGTATTCTGAATCTCGATCTTTAGAATGCTAAACCTTGGACCTTGGACACTTAGCCTTAAGCTTTATATGCTAAACTTTAGACCTTGGACACTTAGCCTTAGACTTTGTATTCTGAATCTTGATCTTTGAATGCTAAAACTTAAGCCTTGAACACTTAGCCTTAAGTTTTTTATGCTAAACATTAAACCTTGGACACTTAGCCTTAGACTTTGTATTCTGAATCTTGATCTTTGAATGCTAAAACTTAAGAACACTTAGTCTTAAGTTTTTTATGCTAAACATTAAACCTTGGACACTTAGCCTTAAGCTTTGTATTCTGAATCTTGATCTTTGAATGCTAAACCTTGTACCTTGGACACTTAGCCTTAAGCTTTATATGCTAAACTTTAGACCTTGGACGCTTATCCTTAGACTTTATATTCTTGAATCTTAATCTTTGAATGCTAAACCTTAAACCTTAAACCTTGGACACTTAACCTTAAGCTTTATATGCTAAACCTTAAATCTTGGACGCTTAACCTTAGACTTTGTATTCTGAATCTTGAATGCTAAAACTTAAGCCTTGAACACTTAGTCTTAAGTTTTTTATGCTAAACATTCAACCTTGGACACTTAGCCTTAAGCTTTATATGCTAAACTTTAGACCTTAGACGCTTAGCCTTAGACTTTGTATTCTGAATCTTGATCTTTGAATGATAAACCTTAAACCTTGGACACTTAGTCTTAAGCTTTATATACTAAATACTAAATCTTAAATCTTGGACACTTAGCCTTAAGCTTTATATGCTAAACATTAAACCTTGGACACTTAGCCTTAAGCTTTATATGCTAAACATTAAACCTTGGACGCTGAACCTTGAATGCTAAACCTTGGACACTTAGCCTTAAGCTTTATATGCTAAACCCTAAACCTTGGACGCTTAGCCTTAGACTTTGTATTCTGAATCTTGGGCTTTGAATGCTAAACATTAAACCTTGGACATTTAGCCTTAAGCTTTGTATTCTAAACCTTGATCTTTGAATGCTGAACCTTAAACCTTGATTGCTTAGCCTTAAGCTTTGTATGCTGAACCACAAACCTTGATCGCTTAGCCTTGAACTTTGAATACTGAACCTTTTTTTAATCGGAGGATTACTATATATGTCAAATAGAGTTTTACTTAAACAGTGGAAACTTATTCTTATTAAAGAAAATAAATTTGAAAAAAATGCTACCAAAGAACATTCTTCTAGAACTATAAATTTTCTTTCGGATAAAATTCCCGATAAATTAGAAGAAACCCTAAACTCAGCCTTTATAAAAGCATTCGAATTAATATTTGAAAAAGGAACAAATGTCATTGAAAAAACTTATAGTAAACAAAGCATCCAACAAAATCACCAAGTCAATAACTTCGCCTTTTCTGTCTATAATGATCAAAAACGACTCAATGCTATCAATCACAAAGCGACCAAAACAACCTTTTACAGTACAGTATTTTCAGGCGTAAAAGGAGTCGGCTTGGGCATTTTGGGAATAGGTCTACCCGATATACCGATTTTTATTGGTACCATCTTTCGTGGCATTTATGAGATAGCTTTACAATACGGTTGCGATTATAATACGGAAGAGGAAAAATATTTTATTTTAAACATTATCTCTACTTCTTTATCGCATGGTAAGGCCGCCATAGAAGCGAATAGAGAATTAAATAATTTTATGGCCAATCCTCAATTACCATACGGATATAGTCGTTCCACAGAGGTTGAAAAAGTTTCAAATGTACTATCGCAAGAATTATTATATTTAAAATTCGTTCAGGGACTTCCTATCATTGGGGCCGCAGGCGGTGTGTTCGATGCAAAATTCACAAACCAAATATTAGGATATGCGAAGTTAAAATATAAGAGGCGATATTTACTCAACAAAATATAAAAGAGAATTAAATAATTTTATGGCCAATCCTCAATTACCCTACGGATATAGTCACACCACAGAGGTTGAAAAAGTTTCGAATATACTGTCATAAGAATTATTATATTTAAAATTCGTTCAGGGACTTCCCATTATTGGGGCCATAGGTGGCATACATGGGAATTTAAGAAAAAAACCATAAAATAAGAGAAGCTAACGAATAGCATTTGAAGAAGGCTAAGATCAAATGCAAAGTGTGGGGCCATAGCTTCATAAGAACCCCACAGTTAGCTTCACAACTTGCCTCCCTTCGGTCGGAACTCTATCCGTCCGCTTCGCGTCCACCTTCCTCAAGAGGAAGGCTAAGGTCAAGTACAAGTGCGAAGTTTAAATGCAAAGTTCATATTTGCTTCTTAAGTTCCCGGCTATGACCGTAGGCGGAGTGTTCGATGCAAAATTTACAAATCAAATATTAGGATATGCGAAGTTAAAATATTAAGAGGCGATATTTACTCAAAAAAATATAAAAATTTACAATTAATTCTAGAAAAAAAACAAATGTTATGCTATAATAACAACTAGAAGCGAAGCAATTCGCTCTATATCTTTTTATTTAAGTAAGGAGAATAATATTCATGAATCTAATTGAAAAGCAATATGATCTAGTTGTAGTTGGCGGCGGAATGGCCGGAATATGCGCAGCAATAGCAGCAGCAAGGCATGGTACAAAAACAGCTTTAGTCCATGACAGACCAGTCCTAGGTGGAAATGCTAGTTCAGAAGTAAGGGTCGGCATCAACGGTGCCGGCCGAACAACACCTGTAGCCTTTAAAAACGGGATAGAATCTGGAATAATCCTTGAATTAATGCTAAGAAATAAAAAAGTAAATCCTCAATATTCATTTCATGTTCAGGACAATATTTCATGGGAAATGGTTAATGAAGAGGAAAATATTGACCTATACTTGAATACTAGTATGCAAACATCACACGTAGAAAATAACAAAATCATATATATCGATGCTTTCCAAAACACAACCAGCAAACTTTTTAGATTGTCTGCTAAACAATTCATCGACACATCCGGAGACGGTAACTTAGCCTTCGAAAGTGGTGCCGACTGGACTATGGGCCGAGAGGGCAAAGACGTTTACGGTGAAAGCATCGCTCCGGACGTTTCTGATAACCATACAATGGGTAGCACAATTTTATACACAGCCAGAGACACCGGCAAACCAGTAAAATTTACAAGACCAAGTTGGGCCTACGAAATAACAGCCGATATGCTAGGTCGCCGAAATGTTCACGAAGTATCTAACGGCTATTGGTGGGTCGAAGTCGGTGGCGATGACTTAAACACAATAACGGATGCCGAAGAAATTAGAGACGAATTATTAAAATATGCCTACGGTGCATTTGACTATGTAAAAAATAGTGGAAAATATCCTCAAGCCGAAAACTACGCTTTAGATTGGGTTGGATCCGTACCAGGTAAGAGAGAATCCAGAAGAATTTACGGAGATTATATTCTAACTCAAAACGATTTAGAAGCCGCTACAATTTTCGAAGACGCTGTAGCTTATGGCGGCTGGTCCATGGATGCCCACACAATCGGCGGAATAAGAGCCAAAACAGAAGATGCAAAAAAAGGTTGCGGTTCAATATTCTCTGAAGTAAACGAATTATATACTATTCCGTACCGAAGCTTATACAGTAGAAATATAAACAATCTATACATGGGCGGACGTTGTATTAGCGCCTCTCATATGGCTATGAGTTCAACCCGAGTTATTGGTACTTGCGCCGTTTTAGGACAAGCCGTCGGAACAGCTGCAGCGATCGCTAACAAATACGATATCTTGCCAAGAGAAGTTAATCAGCACATGAACGAACTTCAGCAAACTCTTATTAAGGATGACGCATTCTTGCCTGGTATCCCTACTAACGACACCGAGGATTTAATCTCTAATTCTAATTGCGTCATCTCGGCTTCATCCAATAAAGAAGGTGCAGAACCGCATAAGGTTAATGGCCCATACGCCAGACGTATAGAATCTGAAGAAAACAAGTGGATCTCTGCTCCAATGTCTGACTTCGGTGAGTGGATCCAAGTCGCTTTTCCGGATGCTGTTGATATGAATCAAATTCTTTTAAGGTTTGATCCTAATTTCAGTAAGTACTTCGCTACCCGAATCACAGATTCAAAACGCAATAACGAAGAAATGCAAGCCGAATTAGTTCGAGACTATAAAATTGACTTTTTAAAAGATGGTAACATAATCAAAACTATTGACGTATCTGATAACTTCGTCAGAGTTAATCATCACAAATTTGATAAACTATCATGCGATACCGTGAAAATTACCGTTTCAAAAACTTATGGTGACGAAAGCGCCAGAATATCCGATATGCGCATTTACTGCTTATAATAATTTTTGCGAGAAAAGTGGATCGTTTTTTGTATTCACTTTTCTCTTTTACGGCTATTAATATGTATTATCAACTAGGATTTTTTATATATGCACTACCGTAAAAATTACCATTTCAAAAACTTACGGTGACGAGAGCGCCAGAATATCCAATATGCGCATTTACTGCTTGTAATAATTTTTAGGAGAAAAGTGGATCGTTTTTTGTATCTACTTTTCTTTTACGAGTATTAATATATATTATAAACTAGGATTTTTTATATATTGAAAGGAGGATATCAAAGCAAATATTTATGCTATAACTTTTTTATTTAGCTTTGATAACGAATAAACATGACTAAATCAACCTTGAGAGTTATATTTGCATTAGCTATATTTAAAATTTCTGTTTTTATTTTTAATTTATTGATAGAGTATACGGCATTCTATTTGGAAAATACTAAAGGAGTATCTATAGGCAACAATATAAATACTTATCTTATGCTATTTAGTTGCACACCATTATTAATCGGATTCCCTCTGTACATGATAACTATCAGATTTAAAAATAATAAATTAATACCCCTACATAAATCTCAGCCTACTAACCAGTATATTATTAAAAGACTATTAATAATAATCTCAACAGGTTTATTAATTTCTCTAGCATTTACTAAGAGTAACCAAATTCAGTTAAATAGATCTGATTTACTAAACACTATATTATTTACCGTTATTTTATTTCCTATTATGGAAGAATTAATGTTTAGACGTACATTATTTGAAGTATTTGGAAATCTAGGACCTAAAAAGTATATAATTATTAGTACTTTACTATGGGCTTTTATCGCTCATAATATCCCTATTAATATTATAATAGCTCTAATCGCAGGATTTGCCTTGTTAGGTCCGATGTATGTTTCAACAAATAACACTGTGCTTGTAATTATTTTTCATTGTTTGATCAACTTTATTTTTGCAGTGTTAGTTCCACTAATCAGCAATTTTGCTGTTGCACTTGTCGCCCTAATAACTATTATAGTACTGGGATTAACAATCGCATATTTTTATTTTTGTATCGATTAGATTCCATATTAATCAATATATTAAACAAGGAGGGTCTCGCCGTGTCCAGAGAAGAAGAATTATTTATGTTCTAAAAAGTTCTATACTGAAAATGAAGGAGCAATTATTTGGCATACAGCATCTAAAGAAACATTTGATAAGATAGGAATAAAAAAGTTGCCATCAATTAAACTGTTGCAACAAGAATACGAGGAGATATTTACTTGGAAAAAACAGGCGTATCATCCATACCAAAAACTTAAAACGAAAAAAGACATTATAATAACATAAAAAGTGGATTGCCTTTTGCGTCCACTTTTTTCTTTTGTAAGCTAATTATTTTGTATTTTATATAAAAATTTTGCTCATAATATTATTAGCACTACTTTTTTAAACAGGTTTCTATATTAAAAATTTTCATGGAAAGTAGGTTATGATTTATGGCAACATCCAATAAAATTAATACTGAAGATAATGATTATTTTATATACGATATAGTTTCTAAAAATATACTCGATTATAGCGAAGATGTCGTTAGACGCACTTTAGAATATATGTTTAAAAAACCAATAATCGGCGAAATCAAAAATATGCCAACGGAAACCTTTGGAAAACGTGTAGATATACTTGTCCGAGTCGGATCTGACTCATTATTTCATATCGAAAGCGAAAGTTCATCTAATAGAAAAAAGGACTTAGCTATGTCAGATAGAATGGTTGAATATTTTGATTTTTTTCATCAAAAGTATAGAAAAATTAAATATTCAGAAAATGGTTTTCGTAAAAATACGCTAAGTATATCTCAAATGGTTATGTATATCAACAATCATCCTAATCTAAGTCATTATACTTGGTGTCCATATCCTGATTATCAACTAGATATTAAAATTATAATTTTTAATGTAATAGATTTAAAATTTAAAGAAATGGAGGAAAAAGAGCTTTACCCATTAATGATCCTGATTATTGCTAACTTACGCTCTCAATATAAAGCTACTACCAAGACAGAAATGATGACCAGTATAGCTGAAACTATAGCTAAATACTATCACCGGATAAATAAACTACTATTCGATATTTCATTAGATAATCAAAAGGATGCTTTAGTTTTAAACAAATCCTTATTGATGCTTAAAAGAAGTTTTTATCGATTAAATCCAATATTAATCAATATATTAAACAGGGAGGGTCTCGCCGTGTCCAGAGAAGAAGAATTATTTATGTTAGACATTCAAGAGCAAATAAAAGAAGAAGAAAGACAAGAAATTAAAGAGAAAAGCAGAATAGAAGGCCAAGAGTTAGAGAAACAACGTGTGATCAAAGCTTTGAATCAGGAAAATCTTACGATAGAATTAATAGCAAAAATAGCTGCATGCCCTATTGAATATGTTAAGCAAGTTTTGGCCAGCTAATCATTATAATAACCTAAAAAGTGGATTGTCTTTTGCATCCACTTTTTGCTTTTTAACCTAATTATTTATTATAAATCTTTTATTTATTTTAAGCACAAAAATAAAAGGTCAATCGCTTATTCTATTATATATCAAATGGTTATGTATATTAATATTTATCCTAATCTAAGCCACTACACTTAGTGTTCGTATGTTAAGTTTAAAATAAATATTAATATTTTTAATATAATCGATTTAAAATTTAAAAAAGTAGTAGAAAAAAGAGCTTTATGATCTCAATATAAAGCTGCAACAAAAAAAGAAACGAAAATCCGCATAGCTGAAACTATAGCAAAATACTATCGTCTAATAGATAAGATTAAATAAGATACTAAACAAACTTCCGTCCAATAATCAAAAGAATGCTTTAGTACTAAATAAATCCTTATTGATGCTATAAACGAAAATCAATATTCGATTTCAATTTGTTGTTACATTGAATATTTTACGCTAGAAATGACTACTTCTAACAACTACTAATATTCTATTTATAGAATAGACTATATCCAAAAATATGGCAAGGGATTAAGAAAAAAAATAGTATCCTTATATTTCCATGTCGAAAATATGGGTTGCGGCTTATTTTAAAAAATAAAAAAAGGGCTGAAATCCATAGTCATAAACCATAGAATATACCAGCCCAATTATCAATAAATTCATATTATAAAAAATATTATTTTCTTTTATTTACAAAATACAAAATTAGCATACCCAAACCTGAAATATCTACAGCGAAAAGTAAAGTGGCTTGATTAATACTTAAGCCCCAACTTACAATTAAAGCACCAAGAGAAGTCATCACATAAGGGGATATCGCCATACCGATGTTTTGAGCACAGGTTGCTATCGACACGGCCATTTCCGACGATTCTGAATCGACTGATCCGGCCGTACCGTTCAAAGCAGAAGGTATAATTATGGAGAATGAAGCGCCACATAAAAATGCTCCGATGTAAGATACGATTAAATTTGGTACTAGAGCTATAACAAATACACCTAGCATCATTAGGCCGCCACCTATTAATAAAGTATTTTTGCCAAATTTTTGAGATACTTTACCGAAAAATAAGCCCATTAATAATCCGCCCAAAGCAAAGATATCTAAAGAATAACCGGCGGCTATGGAGTCATCTAATTTAAATTCTTCTATTATAGCAGAAGCGGAGTTTACGTAAGTTTGGCCACCAATCATAAAAATCATCAACCCTAAAGTCCATATCCACATAAATTTTGTTGCTACAAACTTAATTTTGGCCACAGAGGACTCTTGTTTAGTAGGTATATTATTTGGTAGCAATATAATTGCTCCGATTAAAGATATAACAGCAATCAAATGGACCAAAAATGCTACATGCCAACCGATGGCCCCTAAGTTACCAGCAACTAAAGAAAATATAATTGTACCGAGCATTTGGAATGCTGCTACATTACCCATGGTTTTGTTTCTTTCAGCTTGATCTTCAAAATTTTCTACTACTAAAGCAGCACATAAAGTTTGTATCATACCTATACCAACTCCAAAAATAGCCCTCATAATAGCTATAGCAGTAAGGTTGTTTAAAAAATAAGGAGCTACGCCACCAATTAGCCAAAACAAAATACCAGCTATTATTAGTGATTTTTTAGAAAATTGATTCATCAATTTGCCCGTAATTAACGTAACTGGTATAACAATCAAACAAGGAAGCGATATTAAATATGCTACTATCGTCGTCGGGGCTACATCCGGAAAAGCGGCTATAATATTAGCCAAATTGCTCGCTACAGCAATAGCGCCCATCATCAGTAATGAGCATAAATAAATGCCTAATTTAATTTTTTGCTTTTCTTTCATACATATTGTTCTCCTTTCAAATTTTTAATTCTATCTGCATTCTATTATGTAACTAAGAGTAAATATTTAAGTAGTAAAATTATATTCGCCAAATATAAAATTAATGAACCTAAAAGATTATTTTCTTATTTTCTTATATTGACAAAATATAAAATTGCTGATCCTAAAAATCCAACCACTACGGCGAAAAGTAAAGAGGCTTGATTACTAGTTAATCCAAAACCAACAATTGAAGAACCAAGAAACGTCATCACATACGGCGATATCATCCTACCAATTGTTTGTGAGCATATAGCTATTGATACAGCCATTGCAGATGATTCGGCCGGAACTAATTTTGCTGCACCGTGCAATACGCATGGCATTATAACGGAAAATGCGGCTCCACATAAAAAAGCTCCCACATATGATATCAATAAATTTGGCACTAGTGCAACCATCAATGATCCTACCATTACTAGGCCACCACCTAATAATACAGTAACCTAATTTTTGAGATATTTTTCCGAAAATTAAATCTACTATTAATCCTCCTACAGCATAGAAAGATAAAGAATATCCGGCATCTATTGAATTACCTAAGTTTAATTTTTGTATTAATTTAGATGCTGTATTTGAATAAGTTTGTGCGGCCGTCATAAAAATCATAGCACCTAAAGCCTATACCCAAAGAAATTTTGGTGCTACAAATTTCTTTGCATTTGGAATTATTTCGACCATATCCTATAAATTAATTTTAGAGTTTGAACAACTTTATCCACAGATATATATTAAATACATTGATAATTCGGATAATGCATTAGAAACTTTTTTTAAAAAGAATGAGTATGATTTTACCTTGAA
>LNZM01000039.1 GCA_002007295.1 Candidatus Epulonipiscioides saccharophilum
CTTTAATATTTTCCGGACTTATTTGAGCATAAGTAGTCGGAATCATGGCAACTTGGCCGTTAGCGATTTTTATATTAGCGTCTTCTAAAGATTTATAAACATCTGAAAAGGCCTCTTTGGATGTAGTAATAACATAGCCTTCAAATTCTGAAGAGAAGTCATCGGCACCGGCCTCTAAGGCTAACATCATAAGGTCGTCTTCGTCGATGTCATTGTCTTCTTTATCAATAAAGATTTCACCTTTTTCTTCGAACATAAAAGAAACGCATCCTAGAGTGCCCATATTACCGCCACCTTTAGAAAACGCTGCTCTTACGTTTGCAGCGGTACGATTTTTATTATCCGTTAACGTTTCGACTACAACAGCGATTCCATTCGGCCCATAGCCTTCATAATTTATATATTCATAATTTAAGCCTTCGGCATCACCTTCAGCCTTTTTTATGCTTCTAGAAATGGTGTCGTTTGGCATATTATTTGATTTAGCTTTAGCTATTATATCTTTTAATCTGTTATTTAAATTTGGATCTGATCCTCCGCTTTTTACAGCTACAGCAATCTCTCTACCTAATTTAGTAAAAATTTTACCTTTTTGAGCATCGTTTTTTGCTTTACGATGTTTTATATTAGCAAATTTTGAATGTCCCGACATAATTTCCTCCTAAAAATTTTTTTAATAAGTTTATCACTTTATTAGATTTTAATCAACGCTCTCGTAAAAAATTTTATTTTCAAACTCCCTTTTGGTAAAGGAAACTGTCAGATGAGTTGATTCAGAGGTTGAATTGTTGGAAATTTGGGATTTATTGTTTGTATACCTAATTTCATTAAAGCCTGATTACCTGTATTAGAAGAGTCCATAACCAAAATAGGTGTCCATTTATTTTTTATATTTTCAGTAACACCCGACCATGGCCCCTTATCATTCATATCGCTGTTGGCAACTATCACGGCTTGTGATATAGCGTGTAAATATTTAGCATTTTTTGATTCTAAACTAAAGTTTTTAATCATCGGATTAACTGTAGAAATAAACAATACTCTTCCGCTAGCTAACCGTTCTCTTAGGGCTGGAGTTATTTCTTGAATTTCAAACATATTAGATATTATAACCACGTAAGATCCGCCGGCATAGTACGCCGCATCGGTCGCTGCTAAATCGGCCCCTTTAGAGCCGGTAGAATAAATAATATAATTTTGCTTAACCATTGATTGTGCGATGTCTATAGCATCGTCTATTGTTTTCAAGGTAGTTCTACTTAGGCCTACCATGGCTATCCCCGGTTCATTGACCAAATCAATATTTCCACAATAATAAAATAACGGTGGTGCACTATCATTCAATTTCTCATTTAACAATTTCGGATATTTTTTGTTAATCTTAGTTATAATCTTTATTCCATTCTTCTCTAATATTTTTAACTCACCAATTATTTTAGCTTTCCTATCCTTATCTATTAACATCCTCAGTCTTTCATATGTTTGGGGCGTTAAACCTAACCTCTTTAATCCATTCTTATTAATAATTGATTCTGCTGAAATTTTTTTTAATTTTATCCGTGACATAAAGTCTGATAATTCATTTAATGTTAAGGGCTTAATTCTACTATTTGATATTTTAAAACATCCTGTTAAAAGCACCAATAATAATTCATCATTATTCATATAAACACGTTCCCTTCGTTTATTTTTACGTACATATCATTATATAAAAGTACATTAGTAGATTATTGACAATTTATTTAAATAATTTTCAAAAAATTCAAAAATAGCTTGAAAAACTTCCCAATTATATGTATAATATTGCAAAAGTTAAAAAAATTCAAAATATTGGTTTAAATTTTTATTTATTTGTCTATAACTGTATTATCAAAACACATAAAGGAGTTTTTTAAATGCAAAAATTTAAGATACTTAATTCTAATAGATTTATGAATGTGTTGCTTAGAGATTCATTATTTCATACATTTTTAGTACGCGAAATGACTTTATATAGTGATGTAAAATACAAAATAGACGGAACAATACATGAAGATTTTTATGTAAGTAAAGATTTACCAGCTGCTCCTTTTATGTCTTGGGCATTTTTACAACCAAAAATAATCTCACTTTTAGTAAATAATCAGATACCATCCTATATGAAAATAGGTTTCGTAACCTCACCTTCTAAGACTGCAGAAATTTCGAACGAGGCTAATGGTTTTATTTTAAACGTTTTATACGAAAAAAATGAATTTTTTCTTAATACCGCATGGAATCCAAAAGAATTTACTCTTGATAAATCTATTGAGGCATCCTGGGATAATAAGATAGAACAATTTTTATCTAAGTATACTTTTATCTAAATAAAAGGGTCTAGGATATCCCCCAAACCCTAGACCGATTTTTAGTTATCCCTCATTTGTTGTTCTTGCGCTTTAATCATACGTCTAACCATTTCGCCACCAATTTTTCCACTTTGGCTTGTTGTTAGACTACCGTTACCATCTTGTTTTAGGGATATCCCTAATTCCGCTGCTATCTCTTTTTTCATGGATTCTAACGCTTGATTCCTCATTGATTTATTCCTCCTTGGCCAGCGATAAAAATACCGCATATATTATTCCTATTTATAAGTAATTTACCCCATTTTACACATAATATTACGGAAAAATTTGGAAAATCGCATTTTTTCTAATTTGTATATTGACAATTTATAACTGACTTAGTAATATTTATAGGAGAATTTTTTTATATACCGAAAGGATGAGATTTATTTATGAGTAAAACTGGCAATCTATCAATTCACAGTGAAAATATTTTTCCGATTATCAAAAAATGGTTATATTCAGATCATGACATTTTTGTAAGAGAGCTTATATCTAACGCATCGGATGCCATACTAAAGTTCAAAAAATTATGTGATATGGGACAAACCGAGGATAAATTAGGCGAAGAATTTAAAATTACAGTTACAGTGGACAAGGACTCTTCTACAATAACAATATCGGATAACGGAATTGGATTAACAGAAGAAGAGATAGAAAAATATATTAATCAGATAGCATTTTCAGGGGCAGAAGATTTTCTAAATAAATACAAAGATAAGATGGATGATGATCAAATAATAGGACATTTTGGACTAGGATTTTATTCAGCATTTATGGTATCCAAGCAAGTACAGATAAATACTCTATCTTACGAAGGCGGACAACCGTTACTTTGGACATGTGATGGAGGCACCACGTTTGAGCTAACCGAAGGAAGTAGAACGACACGTGGTACAGATATTATACTGCACATCGCAGACGAAAGCCGAGAATTTTTAGGATTCTATAAACTATCGCAAATAGTAGAAAAGTATTGTTCTTTCATGCCAATACCTATTTACATGATCGATGCTAACAAAAAGGTTGAGGATACAGACGACTCCGAAGAAGAAACGACTGAAAAGGCAGAAGAAAAACCGATAAACGACATACATCCGTTATATACTTTACCAGCCTCCGAGTGTACAGACGAACAATATAAGGCTTTTTACAGAAAAACTTTTTCAGACTATAATGAACCTTTATTTTGGATACATTTAAACATGGATTATCCATTTAAATTAAAAGGAATTTTATATTTTCCAAAACTTCAAAATAACTTTGAAATAATCGAAGGAAAAATTAAACTGTATAATAATCAGGTATTTGTGGCAGATAATATAAAAGAGGTAATACCAGAATTTCTTCTATTATTAAAGGGAGTATTAGACTGTCCGGATTTACCACTTAATGTATCCAGAAGCTTTTTACAAAATGATGGATTTGTAAAAAAGATCTCGGATTATATCACGAAAAAAGTAGCTGATAAACTAATATCTCTATATAAAAAAGAACCAGAGCAATATAAAAAGTTTTGGGACGATATTTCACCATTTATAAAATATGGATGTTTAAGGGATCAAAAGTTTTCTGATAAAATCAATGATTATATTTTATTCAAAACATTAGACGATGATCATGTTACTATGTCCGAGTATTTAGGACATGATTTACCGAATCCAAAAGATAATAACCATGCTGAAGTGGCAACCGAAGATCAGGACAAAATTTTTTACGTTTCAGATAAAGAAAAGCAATCACAATATATATCATTATTTAAAGAAAATGGATTAAAAGCAGTATATTTACCACATCCAATAGACGCTTCCTTTATATCTCATTTAGAAGCTAGAAATCCGTCATTAAAGTTTATGCGTATAGACTCAGACGTTTCCGGTGCTCTCGGCGAAGCTGCGGCGGATAAATCCAATGAAAATGAAATTTCCGGTTTATTTAAAGTAGCTCTTAATAAAGACGATATAAAAGTATCTATCGAAAATTTAAATAGTGATACTACTCCATCCATGATAGTGATTTCTGAAGAAGGTCGCCGTATGCAAGATATGATGAAAATGTACGGTATGCCGACTGATAACCTCCCTGCATCGGAAATGACTCTTATTTTAAATCAAAATCATGAATTAATAAAAAAACTTATCGATAAAGATGTAGATGCTACAACCAAAGACTTGATTTGTAAACATTTATATGATTTAGCATTAATTTCAAATCAATCTTTAGACCCAGAAGCTATGAAAGAATTTTTAGTACGAAATTGCGATTTATTATTAAATCTTACCAATACTAAATAGTGTTTCATTTTTTCGAATTAAGAAAGGAACCAATATGGAAATCACTGAAAGAGCACAACAAGTTATTAACGGATACGAGATAGGCAAAGTTTTTACATCTTCGGATGTATGTCAAGATTCTGATATTATATTAGAATCAGGGCAAGGAGGTCAATTTGGTAAAGCATTGTGGAAATATATTAGGATGAACTGCGAAGATCAGATAGAGCGAATAGGCAAAAATACTCAAGGACAAGCCCAATATCGTGTTATAGCTACTGCTCATGGGACTGTAAGTCAAAGTTTTTCAGACAATATAAAACAAATCATCACAAGTTATCCATCCGGCAAAATCTTTACATCTATAGACGCATGTCGAGATGCTAAGTTAAGTACAGAAATAGCCGGCAAAGTTGGAGCTACTATTAGAACTCTCATACAAAATGAATTTTCAGATAAAATTAAAAAATTAAATTTAAACGCAACACCAGTCAAATATATTGTAATTTAATTAAAAATTAAATCAAAAATAGAGGTATTGTGATATATCTCTATTTTTTTTATAGTTATGTGTTATAAAATTTTTACAGTTAGAAAGGATATATTTATATTATGGAGCTTAATGAAAAAGAGCAAGCAGTAATTAATGGATATGAAATTGGGCGAATATTTACCTCTTCGGATGTATGTCAGGACTCCGGAAGTATGTTAGCACAATGGCAAAGTAGTCAATTTGGAAAAGCCATGTGGAAATATATTAGAACATATTGTGACGATACTATCAAGCGAATCGGTACTAATAGCCATGGTCAGGCCTTATATAAAGTGATAGCCTCCGACAATGAAAGTTTATGTCAAAGTTTTTCGGAGGACATCAGGCAAATTATTATGAACTATCCGTCTGGCACCATTTTTTCATCTATAGATACATGTCAGGATGCTAATTTAAGCGTAGAGAAAGCTGGCAAAGTGGGTGCTATCATTAGAACACTTATCGAAGATGAATTTTCTACTAAAATCAAGAAATTAAATTTAAACTCAACACCAGTCAAATATATAATAATTTAATTTAAATAAGAACGACTTTTGACCGTCCCTGATTTTTTTTCTGAACAGCAATTTAATTTAAATAGGGGCAACTTTTGACCGTCCCTGATTTTTTTTGCTGACCAGCAATTTAATTTAAATAGGGGCGACTTTTGACCGTCCTTATTTTTTTGCTGAACAATAATTCAATTCAAATAGGGGTGGCTTTTGGCCGTCCCTGATTTTTTTTGCTGACCGGCAATTTAATTTAAATAGGGGTGACTTTTGACCGTCCTTATTTTTTTGCTGAACAATAATTCAATTCAAATAGGGGTGACTTTTGACCATCCCTGATTTTTTTTATTGCACAATAATTCAATTCAAATAGGGGCGACTTTTGACCGTCCTTATTTTTTTGCTGAACAATAATTCAATTCAAATAGGGGTGGCTTTTGACCGTCCCTGATTTTTTTTGCTGAACAGCAATTTAATTTAAATAGGGTTTGCTGAACAGCAATTTAATTTAAATAGGGACAACTTTTGATTGATCGATCCATGTTTTTTTATATAAATAGGGTCAGCTTTTGATTAATCGGCCCTTAATTTTTTACATAAAGTTTTGAATTATATTATACATTTGATTTTCTAATTCATTTATAGATAAGCGACCATCCACAATTTTAATATTATAAGTTGGATCTTTGGCCATTTCTTTGTAACCCTGATATACTTTTTTGTGAAAATTTAAACCTTTTAAATCGAATCTATTCACATCGTCGCCTTTACGGCCAAGACCTATTTCTGGTTCTAAATCAATTAATATGTTTAAATCCGGCAACCACTTATCACAAACAAAACTATTTAACATTTTTACGACTTCTATATCTATATTACTGGCATAGCCTTGATAGGCTAAAGTACTTAAATAAAATCTATCGCTAATAACCATTTTGCCACTTTCAAGTGCGGGATATATTTTATGTAACAAGTGCTCTCTTCGGGCCGCTAAGTATAGCAATAGATCAGTTTTTTCATCTAAATCAAATTCAAATATATTGTTTCTTATGGCCTCTGCAGTCTTTATACCACCAGGCTCTCTAGTATTTACTACTTCTATACCTTCAGTTCTAAATCTTTTGGTTAATAACTCTACCATTGTTGTCTTTCCTGTACCTTCGCCACCTTCTATTGATATGAATAATCCTTTTTTCATTTTATCTCCTATTCTTAGTTCTATAATCTTTCAGTCCAAGCCCTCCCTAACTTCTCAGTCAGCTTCGTGACGGCTCTTTAACCTCTCAGTCTTTTCGTGACAGCTCTTTAACCTCTCAGTCTTTTCGTGATAGCTCTTTAACCTCTCAGTCTTTTCGTGATAGCTCTTTAACCTCTCAGTCTTTTCATGACAGCTCTTTAACCTCTCAGTCTTTTCGTGACAGCTCTTTAACCTCTCAGTCTTTTCGTGACAGCTCTTTAACCTCTCAGTCAACCTCGCTGATAGCTCTCCTAAAAGGCATACATGGGAACTTAAGAAAATTAACTACTTAAGATTGAAAGTGTGTAGAGAAAAATTACGGGGCTAGAGCACCATAAGAACCCCTCAGTCAGCTTCGCTGGAAGGGGAGCAGGTTACCCCGCCCCCTTTTAGTTAGCTTCGTCAAAAGATTCTTAAGTTCCCGCCTCTGCTCCTAAAAGGAGAGCCGATCGGAGAGCTTTGGAGTATTCCACTGACAGCTCACAAAATTAACTTAATTTTTTTTCTATAAACTCTGATATCTTATTCGCCCATGCGTCTATAGCATTTTGATTTTCACCTTCTATCATTACTCTTACTAACGGCTCTGTTCCAGATGGTCGGATTAAGACTCTACCTTTTCCGCAAAATTCTGCTTCGGCCTGACTTATTAAGTTCTGAATCTCTTCATCTTCTTTATAATAATATTTTTTCTCGTTCGTAACTTTGGCATTTCTTAATACTTGTGGATATAACTTCATCACGGAGGTTAATTCAGATAATTTTTTGCCCGTTTTTTTCACTACATAAAGAAGCTGTATAGCAGTTAATAGACCATCGCCGGTTGTATTATAATCTAAAAAGATTACATGGCCAGACTGCTCACCACCCAAATTGTATTGATTAGCCAACATATTTTCTAATACATATCTGTCTCCAACTGGCGTACATTCCAAATTTATACATTGCTCTTCACACATTATTTTAAATCCTAAGTTACTCATTACCGTAGCTACTATTGTGTTATTGGCTAGCTTGTCATCATTTTTCATATCTAAACCGACTATGCTCATTATTTGGTCACCATCTACAATGTTGCCCAATTCATCTACAGCCAAACATCGATCGGCATCACCATCGAAGGCTATCCCGACTTGCATTTTCCGACCAACTACTTGTCTACTTAAATCACCCATGTGAGTTGAACCACATTTTTGATTTATATTTAATCCATTTGGTTTATTGTGTATTACTTCTATTTCAGCACCTAATTTTTTTAAAACCATAGGTGCTACTTTTGACGCTGCTCCATTGGCACAATCTAGTAAAACTCTTAAGCCACCTAAATCACTTGGCAAAGTATCGCATAAATAATCCACGTATAAATTTATTACATCCTCTTTTATTTCCCAAGTTCCAATTTCTGCACCTGTCGGCAATGCTAAGGATTCTGTATTTTGTAGCAACTCTTCAATCTCATCTTCCAATTCATCCCGTAATTTATAACCAGCATTGTTAAAAAATTTGATCCCATTAAATTCAACCGGATTATGCGAGGCCGAAATCATAACGCCAGCATCTAAGCCTAATTCCCTGATTAAAAATGCTACCGCAGGTGTTGGAACTACACCGATACATATGGCCTTAGCACCCATACTACAGATTCCTGCTACTAGGGCAGATTCTAGCATTAGGCCGGAAATTCTAGTATCTCTTGCTACTAAAATTTTTGGTTGTCTATGTGTTTCTTTTGTTAATACATAGGCTCCGGCCTGACCTAAATGAAAAGCTAAACTTCCTGTTAATTCTAAATTTGCAACTCCTCTTACTCCATCCGTTCCAAATAAATTACCCATTAAATCCTTCCTTTCTTAATACTGTTCTATTTTTAGCTACAAGTCAAACCTGAAAATATAAAAATAACCAATATTTTCATCTTATATTTATATGCTACTCATCTCTACTCGGTTCATAATTTCGACCCCACTGCGCCATAGCATCTAAAATAGGTTTTAAACTTTCTCCTGTTGCAGTCAAAGTATATTCAACTTTTGGAGGGACTTGCGGATATACTTTCCGTCTAATCAATAAACAATTTTCCAGATCTCTTAACTGAGTTGTTAAAACTTTTGAAGAAACACCTTTTAGGCTTTTTTTTAATTCACCGAATCTTTTGGTACCAGAAAATAAATCTCTAAGGATCAATATTTTCCATTTACCTCCAATTAATGTTATAGTAGTTTCTACGGGGCAATCCGGCATTTCATTTCATTCCTTTCAAAGATTTAGTGTAATACTTATTTTTGTTTTTTATTCCCTTCGAAAATTTAGTGTAATACTTATTTTTGTTTATCATTCCTTTCGAAGATTTAGTGTAATACTTATTTTTGTGTGTCATTCCTATTCGGGTCAATGTAAGTTGGATTAATATAAACCGGATCGATATAAGCAGGATCTTCATAAGGAGTTTCGGCTTCGACTTGTTCTATTAATACATTTAAAGAAGGTGAATTTATTATTTCTAATTCTTCTGCAACTGGAATTTTCAAAGTAAATTCATGCTTACCGAGTTTTCCGTAAGATAAATCCAAAGTTGCGCCTAATTGTTCTGTTTTAAAATCTAGGATAGCTTCGGCAGTACCACTTAGCTTTAATGTTACGGTATCATCTAAAATATCATAACTTATATTATCTGGAGCTATTACCTTTAACTTTATGTCGTCCACCTCTACTTTAAATTCGTAAACATTAGTTTTTTGAACTTCGATAGTCACTACAGCTTTTGGATCAATTTTATCAATATATTCTACACCTTCCGGCAGAAGAAAATCTACCTGTTTTGTTGTGTTTTCTATAATATTACTTAAAAATATGCTATTTAATTTTACAGAGTCAATATCATCAATTATATCTTCATTGCCAACTATAGTTATCTCAGCTGGAGTTATAATTATGTTAGTTAAAGTATATCCGGTCGGAAGTTTACCATTAAACTGAGCGACTAAAGGGACACTTTTTTTCTTTCCGGTTGGTAAAATAACCTCTACATAATTTCTAGACTTAGTGATACCGATTACTTCGTTACCGTCTTTATCATAAGCAAAAACAGGTAAATCCATAACAAGAGGATCTTTAGCAAAATCATTGATGTTAATATCGACCACGACATTTTTAATTGTATCTACAATACTTTCCGGTCCAACAATTTCAATTTCTTTAGTTTTAATGATAGG
>LNZM01000040.1 GCA_002007295.1 Candidatus Epulonipiscioides saccharophilum
CGCCGAGAGTTGTTATTAGATGACGGAAGCTGAATATAATCCTTCGTTTTTGAAGTTAATGCGACAGCCCCAGGGCACCCGTACTTTTAGTTAGCTTTGCCGAAAGATTCTTAAGTTCCCGGCTATGCCCCTACCGCCCTTCCCGGAGGGGGCTTTTTTTTTGCGCAAAAATGGTTCGAAAATAGTTCGAATGGGATTAGTAAGATTTCGCAAAACAATTCTTTTGCGAAAAGTTGCAGAATAGCCGAAAGGCTTATTATATAAGGTTTAATGGCAATTATGCGCAAAATAGAAAACAGCGAAAAGATGAATATGATAATATAAGTAACATTATGGAGGTTTAGTTAATAATCCGGACATATAATGTTGTGCTTCGAACGAGGGAATGGCCGGAAAAATGGGAAGAGAGCGTGTTTACAAAAAGTTAATATAAATACTCCCTCCGTCACTTCGTGACACCTCCCTCGGAGAAGGAGGCCAGGCCCCCCTCCGGGAGGGGGGGTAGGGGGGGAGAAAGCGATTTCCTTCCAAGAGAGTGAGTAAGGGGGAAAGAAAACGTGCATACATTCATTTAGGCCTCTAATAGGCTCATTTTCAAATTTTATTTTCTATCCACTTTTGTGATATGGTTATGTCGGTTCAAATGCAAATTTGAGCGATGTTCAAATTTTACTAGTTGTTGTTACTCATCTAAGTTGATTTACCTTGAAGTAACAAAAATTTTTATGTGCGTTGCTTCTCCCACTGCTCTGCAATTTTATGGCGGAGGGACAAAAAAAATGCCTCCAAAAAAGGAGGCACTCAACTAATTAACTTCTCTTTATTTTACTTATTATTTCCTGCCAAAAATTTCGCTTTTTCTCATTCTTTCTAACCTCGATAAGTTCTTCTTCAAAAATTATTTCCTCCTCTAAAATGATTTCCTCCACTTCGTAGCCGTCATTTTCATACTCTTCTATCAACTCTTCCTCAAACATTATCGGCCCCCTCTCACTCGACCTATCCGGATCCAAGTCAACAAACTCATCGATGAACTCTTCCTGGAAGTCTTCCTGAAAATCATAATCAAATTCTTCTTCGAAAATAAACTCTTCATTATACTCTTCGGTAAACTCTATTATCGGATCATCCATATTCATTGATATAGACGCTCGTGATGCTCCGCCTATTCTAATTGTAAAAGCATTTTTTTCATCGATACCGTCTCCATCTTGATCTAAGAATGTAACTTTATACTTATCCGCTGTACTAAAATCTTCATGTAATCGACTTAAAATATCTGCTTTATAACTAGTTTCGGATACAGTTATTGGCCTTGGAACCAATTGCGTATATTTCGTACTATCAATTGTAAGCGAAACAGTAAATTCAAAATCTTCACCAACTACTACAGTGCCCTCGCTAGTCAATATCTCTATATCTATTCCTGTGTCTGTTCCACCATTTTCATTTACGACAAAATGAGCGTCTTCAATTATCTTATCTAATTGCTCTTTAAGTTTACCCTGTGCAGCACTCACACTTGTCGACTCACCCAACTCCAACTTATCAATGCTGTCCTCTACCAACGTGGCCACGGATAATACATCCACCTTTTCAACATCAGACCATTCGTTTACTATCGGCGCTTCGATTTCTACACTTAACGAAGTTTCTTTATTTACATGAATATTTCCATTAGTACTGTCAGTGCTATTGTATTCAAATAAATAAGAATGTTCTGGATTAATTGCAGCACTATTGTCACTATCCTTTGTTTCTGTCAATTTAATTTTTAAATCCGCTCCAGAATATTTTGCATTTTTAACTTCAATATTTGAATCGGCAGTACTTCCGATTATTCCAGGTTCTGAAACAGTTGTACCAAGAGTAACTTCAACTTTAACATTGTCATTACCGATAATTTCTTCTAATAAATTTACTAGATAGTTTTGTGCTACGTTTTCATCAATTAAGTCTTGATTAAAATCGCTACCTGCACTTAAATTTGGAGAAGTTGTTTTTACTAAATTATAAGGTATAATAACTTTTTCCTCGGCAGTAGGTTTGAATAAATCTATAATCATCTCAGCAAATCCTTCTAAATTGACTTTGCTTTCATCAAAACCTGGAGATGTTGTCATTATTTTTAAAGGTCGATTTTCATTAGTAGGGACATCATCACTTCCTGGTTGCCCATCGCCAAGTACGCCATCATCACCTAATTGTCCGGCCACATCTTCGAAGGCCGCATTTAATTCCGAAAGTTTATCATTACGAAGACCATTATTTGGCACAGTCCGTCCATCTTTGGATCCGCCAGTTAATTGCTCTGCGGTCGTGGCATTGTTAATTGTAGTTTCTACAGAATCTATTATAGATTCAAGAGTAGTTAACTCACTATTACCAGTGGCAACATAATATCCACCAATTTTAACTCCGGCTTGCGCTGCGTCGGAATCTGTTACGCTACCTGAAGCACCCGTATTTCCATTGTTATCAACGGTGTCTGAAACTTTATGTACATTGGCCATAAAAGTCTCAATTTCAGTTACACGTTTTTCAAGAATATCTTTAGCTACTTTAATTTTGTCTAAGGTAGTTTTAGTTCCGTTCTTATTGCCATGTACATGCGTACTATAATCTAAATTCTTAGTTGCTGTTTGTTCATTACCTGACTCATCAATATACTTATATGTATATGATGAGTCTCTTTCAATTATAGCAGTAAACTCGGCGACGGCCACAATTAATTGGCTTGTGTAATGACTAGCTTCTGAAGTTGTTTTTATCGGCTTACGATATGTAGCATTTGCGTCTGGAAGTAACTCTTTCAATTTATCTAACGGAGCTGTAGAAGCAAAGTTTTCGCTAGCGGAACCAGAATTACTAACTTTATCAATATAAGGAATAGCTACATTTGTAATCCAAGGTACATGATCCTCGACATTTTCACCGTTAGAACTTGCTTTAACTGTGGCTACAAAAGTGTTCGCTTTATCTATAGCTGTTTTCAATCTAGCTCTCGCTTTAACGGCGGCGGCCAAAGTATCACCCGTTTCTAATTTGCCAATCTTAGGCTTAGTATTTGGTCCTACCGTTATATCTGCTAAACTGGCCGTAAGTTCGCTAGTTAGCTTCTCTATATCCGCTAGGCCTACTGTACCATTTTTCAATTCCGCATTATCTATTGATTTCATCGATACATTAATCAGACTTGAAAAAACATTATACAACATCGACGAAGTATAATATCCTATTACATCGTCACCCGTGAAACTTATGGATAATGGCATGCCTTTATAGTCTGTACTCCAATAATCTTCATAATCATGATTTAATGCTGAATCAGTCGGTTCATATTTTGAATTTGCAACACCATCACGTAACAAAATGGATTTATTTAATACTACTTTCAAGGCTTCTATTTTTTCTTCAAATACTGTTGCGTTTCCGGTACCACATAGCTGAGCATTCGATAGTAAGCTATTTACATATTCTTGCATCACCCTTACGGCTTCCCCCATCGACTCGGCAGAATCTGATGTCTCATGCACTTTGGCCAAATGCTCGAGTGTAGCCTCATATCGCTCGTACGTTCTTGTTGCTACCCAATGTTCACTTCCCGCCACTTCTATTCCGCTTTTGCTTGGACTATTTCTTATTAATGTAACTTCTGTATAGTCAGTGTTTGTTAAAACAGCGTCGACGGCGGAAAAATCGGCCCCATTTATAGTGTTATCCACTTCAGCTTTAAAAGAATTAGAATCATATTTCATACCAATTAAACTATAAGCTGTCTTCAATGCATTGGCCAATTTTATTTGAGCTTGTGTAAACGCAGTGTTAGTCTCCGATCCACCACCACCACTTGTTTCGGCAGTTTTTACTGTTTTCTCGAAAGTAACTTTAGCTGCTTTTAGTTTTTCGGTCATTTCAAATAATTTATCTTCATCAGGCGTAGTTAAATCTATGGCCGCCTGAGCTTGTGCTATAACTCGTATATAGGTTAATAAATCACTTAAATTATAATATTTATGGGTAGCCTCAACATCTAGTCCATTTTTTGCACTGACTTTTGTTATAGCCGTATTATCTTCTTCTGAACCAGTTGACGGTATACCTAAATATTCTTTTTGTTCTATTGAAGTTCCAGCGGAATTTTTGGTTGGCCCATATTTAATCGAAATTTCTACGCCCGGTAAGAATAAGAACGAATTAATGTGCGCATTGGCTTGATTAACCAAACTAGTAATTTCCGCTGTAAGAATACCCTCGGATCCTTTTTGTATCTGTGCCACTTTATCGGCGATAATCGTACCATCAATCTTTCGGCCATAGAAAGTTTCGAATGCTGTTTTTAATTTATCATGCTCGCTAATTAAATCCTCTAGTGAGATAGTAATAATTCGATCTTCTAAATTAGCCTTTTCATGTAATAAGGTTTTCGCTTCAGCCAAGTAACGAGACATAGCTTCTACATGTTCAGGTTTGGCCCAATATTTTAACGGTGATACGCTCGCTCCACTAGTTGCCTCCACTATTTCGCCTAATTTAGGTATTGGCATTTGTGCTGATCCAAGTGTGCCGGCGCTGGCCGAAGGATATCCATCCGAACCGAGTTCCATATCTAAAATATATTGTCTGATCGTTTTAATAAATAATTCGTATTGTTCTTTCGCTCCATATTTAGCTTTACCTAATTCAGCTAGTAAAATAGTAATCTTTTCATGTTGCTCCGTTAATTTAGACGTTTCAGTTTCTGAATTATTATATAGATTCACTCCTGCTACTAAATTAGATTTGGCCGTATTAAACAATGTGCTTGTGACCCATCTCTTTCCGCCATCCGGTATATGATTGTTATCGCTAGGGGTAGAATCCGTACCTTGGATATCTGCACCGTTTAGATAACTAATTAAAATTGGATCTGAATTTTTTTGAATACTTTCATCTTCTATTAACTCGCCGTTTTCAACTTTGTATTTGTGCAGGCCTATTAAGTATGCTAAATCATCTATTTTAGCCTTTAAATTATTTAGCGCTGTAGTACGAAGTCCTTCATCCGCAGCGCTCATCTTACCCTCTTGCGGAACAAATTTGCTTACAACTTCAGATTTTTGAATTAAATCATTTATTTCACGCTTAAAATATATTATCTGTTGCAACTCATCATTATCGTCTTCAGGAATTATTGTAGTATCTAATAATAGTGCAATATCCTTATAAAGTTTCATTAACTGATCGTATTTTGCTGGTTCTAACCAATATTCACTTGGTGCTGTCATGGATCCATTTTTACTATCCGATTTTAGCGGATCAGACTTTTCCATTTTGTTTTTCAGTGTAATATAAGCATTATATAATGCTATCTCTTCTGAATCACTATCCAAAGTTAAGGATTGTGCTTCTGTTTGGTATTCGTTCATGACTGCCTTTAACTTTTGTGCTTTATCTAAATCATCATCATTGCTGGTATCCGCCAAAGCTGTTTTGGCTTTTTGAATAACCTCATATAATTTGTCCGCATATGTTTTGTCGACATATTTTATTGGATTAAGAGCAACTATTTCTGCGCTATCGAATCCGTTATTATGATCATCTTCATTTTGTAAATATTCCAGCGTTAATGCATCTATTCCGCTAGACACATTGCTGATTAAAAGACTCGAGCGCAGTTCTTCAGCTTCTGTAATCAGATCGTCAGTTAATTCTGGCGCTTCATATTTAGTAATTACAAATTTATTTATCTCCTCTTTAACTTTGTCTAATTCTTTAGTAAAATATTCGTCATCGTTAAGATATCCTTTAATGTGCTCATTCTCTTTAGTAATCGACGTGCTATTTGCTGAAAGTACAATACCCTTTATTTTGTTAATCGCTTCTATTAGATCGCCAGCTATTTCAGGATTTACCCAATATTCGTTAGGATTCAATGGTGTTTTAACGTTGCCATCTTTAGGTTTATCAATACCATCTTGATCAGTTTCATGTATTCCGTCTTTGGAATATTTATAATGATCCGTGTTAAATTCAGCTGAATAATTATCACCGACACTTCCAGTTATTGTAATCGGATACTTAGTATCACCTATGAAAGTAGCAATTTCGCCTTCATGTATAGGGTTTGCTTTAATAGCACCGTTTATGCTCTCTGTACTAGTAGTATCTGATTCTTCAATATAGCTTGTAATTGTACTTATTTCTTCTTTATAATCTCCGGCCAAAATATCTTTTTTAGAATTATTGAAGTCCGTAATGGCTTTTTGTAAATTTTTGTATTCTATAGATTCTGTTAAATAATTCTGATTATCTTGTAATTCTTCCAATAAATATTTGTTCGGATTTGCTATTAATTTATCTACTGCTAAAAAAGCGTCGCTTAAGTTTTTTACTTCTGCTTTCGTTACGTATTGTGTAATTAGATTAGAGGCTTCACCGTCTTTAGCTTCAACATTTGTTTGTAATAAAGCATTTCCTGTGATATTAATGATTCCGTCTTCTGATTGATGGACACCGATTGGAAAATAGCCGGTTATGTTATCATCGCTTTTGATAGCATAAACAATTTTTTTGACACCTGTTTGGGCTGTTGTATTTCCAGTTACATATCCATTTAATTCAGGATCCGGAGTATCGGCTCCTGAATCTGGTTTGCCGAGTATATTTTTAAACCTTTGTAAAGCAGCTTGAGCATTTCCTATGCTAACATCTATCTCCTTGTAATTACTTTTAAATTCTTCTGTCGCCTCCTCTAAGGATTCAATAGCGTCTTGAAAGTAATCCGGATTAGTTTTGAATGCACTTAAGAAAGTCGAATCAAAACTTACTGATTTATATTTATCAGTCTCGCCTTCAACAAGTTTATCTTCGGTTAATTTTTTAGCTTCGGAACTATTAGTTTCTATAACAGTCGGACTACTAATTGTTAATATATTTTCTGCTGTTACAATAGCGGTGTTGTAAGTTTTTAAATCGTCTTCACTTACCCATTCGCAATCAGCAGGAATTAATCCTTTATTGATCCATCGATAATTAACTGGATCATATTCTTCGTAAGTAAATCCGCCATCTTTGGATAAGACAACTTCTTTGTGCTCCGGATCAATTTCATCTTCACCTAAATAAAGTATTCCATTTTGTATTCTAACCATATCTCGAGCGCTTCCATCGGCTGGACTAGTACTTGTATGTGAATCCGGATCATCACCCCAAAGAGCAACTCTTAAATCGGTTCGAGAATCTTGCGGATCGCCATCGTCACTATTTTCCGTATATTTGTCCGGATCTAACGCTTCTTTTGTGGCTGCATTCTCGAAGATTTCTATAGCTTCTTCTAAATTATCCGTTATTAATTCGATAGAATATTCTGGGTTATGCTTATAATTCTCGTTCAATTCATTCGCTATATCATCTACTAATATTTGCCCTAATTTAATTAATTTTGCGTCATCAACTGTGGTATCATTCGAAAAATCATTAGCTTGAACACTATCCACGCTACTAATATAATCTTTTACAACTTTTTTGATTATTCCATGAAGTTTATTTGCTACAACTAAAGGTTTTTCAAGAGCGCTAACTTCTTCTGGCGTAACATATTTGGTTGGATCAGGATTAGCAACGCTCATCAATTGTTTTTCTTCTACTATCGTTTTTTCTGTTGAGTCCTTATCTTCGATAATTTCAAAAATACCTTCGTCGGATATAGCAATATCGTCGCCTACTAATTTTCTTACCTGCTCAATTGTTTTGTCAGTATCATCATATTCAGTTAAAGATAAATATCCAAGTCCACCAGTTTGAGTTCCACCATTATTTTCGCCGACAGCTACAGCTAACCCATGGGCTAATTCCGCTAGTTTGGACATATTACCGGGTTGAGCGGCCAAATCATACGAATTAATTGCTGACTGCAAAGCATTTACTTGAGCCGTAATCTTGGCGATAGATATTTCATCATATTTATCTTCGTTTTCAATGTCGACGACCAAGTCCCAAGCTTTTTTCGCAGCGTTATATAGCGCTTTATTTACATCCATGGTTACCCATTTTGCATTAGTTGCTAAGTTAATACCAGATACATTGGAAATATTATATGGTACTCTAACTGTAATATTATCCAAAGTAGTGCTCTCGTGATCCTCGATCTTAAATGAAGTTGTCGAACTAGATTGGAGTACACCATCACCGTTTGTTTGACCTTCGTATGGTGTACCGTTTTCTTTTATTACACAATCTGATGCATTATTTTTTAAATCAAATTCATTATTGGTACCAGTGGCCAAACCGAGATGAATTAATAATTTCTGAAGTTTTTCATATTCTGAAGTTTTTAACTCGGCAGAACCTTGACCGGTCATTTCGGCCAATTTATTTAATATAGAAATAAATTTTTCATCGAAGACGTTGGTAAATCCGTTATTAGAATAGCCAGCGTTGATTTCAGACATAATATCGGTTCGATCGTTATATGGTTGGCCATCGTTAGTCAAGCCATCATATTGCTGATATATGTCGATCAAATTGGCTATATCCTGAATTAATTCTGTAGCATTTTCCATGGTAATATAGGTACCATCTATTTCGGACAAACCGCTATACGATCCACCAGGAGTCCATTTTGATACATATTCTGATTTTTCTTTAACGGCTGGCGTAAAAAAATAATGAGTCCCTTCTATATATCCATTTCTATTTAATGGGTAACACTTATCAACGGTGTCGCTAGCCAATGGATCAATATATAGTGCGATATCCGTTGCTTCGGATTGCGAACAAACAATCAAATCGCCGGCTTCTATTGTGCCCGATTTATGCTTATACAAATATGTCTTATCAAGATTGTCCTCGTCAATATCAGCTTTAGTAGCTTTTCTAACATAAAGATAAACTTTAGGTTCTGACAACAATTTGCGAGTTCCAGTTACATTATTATTATAGTTTGGCGTTTCAATATATCCATTTGACATGCCAGTGATTAATTCATATAAATCTGCAATTAAGTCTGTAATAATTTTTGTGTCGTTAGGCGTTTTGTCAGAATCTTCAGAGGTATAAACAACGGGCATACCGGCGTTGGCCATGGCCATTTTTATTTTGGCAGAGCTGTTTAAAATCTCTTTGGCCACCTCGGCCGTTCCATTTTGGACTGCATCAATATATTCTTCGTAAGCTGTTTTTAACTTGCTCAGTGTATCTGTTAAATCTTTTACACTCGAATAGTCGCTATCCGTTCCAGTTGGTTGACCATATGCTTGTTCATCCGGAGTTCGAACGTCTTGATCCGATGAGTCGTAATCAGCATTAGAATAAGCTGGATTTTCTATCTCTTCAGTTCCGTTTCCAGTATCTTCTAATAAAGCACCGATAACAGGAGTATATTTTAGGGCTTCTTCGGCGAATAAACCTTTAGCGTGAACATTTTGAGCGATATCGGTAGAATTTTTAATAGCAGATAATAAATTTTGAAGGACAGTTTCGGTGACCCAGTACTCATCTTCGGGCACGTCAGCGCCGGATAATGTACTAGTATGTATTCTCGTAGTTGTTTTAACTGCGTTGGCATTGTCCGTATCTAAAACACCAGAGGTGTCTTTCAGTTCAGTTTTCGGATCTAATTGCTTTGGCTCGGCTATATCTCCTGTACTTCGATTAATTTCCTGAATTGATGGGATATCCGGGGTTAGGTCTGTGTGAGCGTCAATCGTGTCGATATATTGAATTAATTCTACGATTGCTTGATAGTACTCGTCGCCCGTTCCATTTTCTACTGACATGGATTCAACGTTTGTAATAGCCTCGGTTAGGTCGTCGTTGATTTTTTTGATCTGCTCAAACCAACCTACTTTATCGCTGGTTCCAGTTGTCATGAAAGTTTTCAATTTGTTGTAAGCATTATTAGCGAGAGAAATATCTACAAATTTTTGTTCTGTTTTAGATTGCGTTGTTGTGCTGTTATTAGGCTTTGGATTTTTAATAGCTTCAGCTAAATTATTATATTCGATTCCATCTAATATGGATACGTTCATAGCTTGTAAATAGTTAATTGCTTTATAAATATTATCTGTGTTTAAAATGTGCTCTAGGGTGCCTGTAGCGATTTCGTCACCTGTATAATTTGGATTTGCCTCAAGAATTGAATCCTCTATATCATCTGATAAACCTAAGTTTGTTAGTGCACCGGAAACAGTAGTTGAAGCGTGTAAATTGATAGGTGGCCAAGAGGCGGCGGACATAGAAGCTAAAATAGTCAAGACGACTTGTTTACGATATTTGTTTTTTAAAGACATTATAAGATCTCCTTTATGTTATGTTATATTTGATATTTCAAAGTAAATAGAAAAAATATGTAAGAAAACAAGAGTGGACGGAAAGCAAAGTATCCATCTATAAAGAGATATCGTCTATAACGGAGAGAAACTGAAGAAAAGTGACAAAAAAAGCCAAGGAATGATATGGGTAGGGAGGAAAAAAAAGGGAACTTTTACTTTATCCGCTTGTTTTGCAGCGTCACTTTGCTTTTTTACTCTATCCATCTGCTTTGCTACGTCGCTTCGCTCTTTTACTCTATCTGTCTGCTTTGCTACGTCGCTTCGCTTTTTTACTCTATCTGTCTGCTTCGCAGTGTCGCTTCGCTCTTTTACTCTATCCGTCCGCTTCGCGTCCACCTTCCTCAAGAGGAAGGCCTAAGTGCGCGCTACCTTTTAGTTATCACTCCATGCTCTATCCTTCGATAATTTTACTCTATCTGTCTGCTTCGCAGTGTCGCTTCGCTCTTTTACTCTATACGTCCGCTTCGTGGCCACCTTCCTCAAGAGGAAGGCCTAAGTGCACGCTACCTTTTAGTTATCACTCCATGCTTAAGTGCATGCTACCTTTTAGTTATCAACGCCTCGCTCTATCCTTCGATAATTTTACTCTATCTGTCTGCTTCGCAGTGTCGCTTCGCTCTTTTACTCTATCCGTCCGCTTCGCGGCCACCTTCCTCAAGAGGAAGGCCTAAGTACACGCTACCTTTTAGTTATCACTCCATGCTCTATCCTTCGATAATTTTACTCTATCTGTCTGCTTCGCAGTGTCGCTTCGCTCTTTACTCTATCCGTCCGCTTCGCGGCCACCTTCCTCAAGAGGAAGGCCTAAGTGCACGCTACCTTTTAGTTATCACTCCATGCTTAAGTGCACACTACCTTTTAGTTATCAACCCCTAGCTCTATCCTTCGATAAAATTATATACTTTATATTTAAATTTGGCCTTGAATACCGAGGAAAAATTTGGTAACATCACGAAAAATTCAAATTTAGAAAGGAAATATCATGCCACTACAATACGATAGCTCACTAATACCAAAGGCCAGAGAATTACGACACAATGAAACCAGAGAAGAAAAACGTTTATGGTATAGGCATTTAAGAAAACATTCAGGAAACTTTCAACGACAAAAAAGTATTAGACATTATATAGTTGATTTTTATTCTTATCCAGCAAAACTAGTTATAGAATTAGATGGATCACAACACAATACAGAAGAAGGGATAGAATCTGACGCAAATAGAACTGTTGCATTAGAAGAATATGGATTGGAAGTAATACGATTTGATAATAGCGAGATATGGAACCATTTGAAAGAAGTGTGCAAGATAATTGACCAAAAAGTAGAAGAGAGAATAGAGAAGCAACGCACTTGACCTTGATCTTGACCTTTTCACGCAGGTGTGGGGCGGATCCATTATAGACAGAGTATCTTCCTTTTAAGGATAAGGAAAATGAGGGCGCCAAAAAGCTCCTCGACGAAAAGAGGAGCAGGAATACGCAAATGACAAAAATATATTTAGAACCTGCAAAATTTACAATTTACTTGAAAGCAACAAAAACTTGTATGCACGCTTTCTCCCTCCGTCAGCTAACGCTGACACCTCCCCCGCAATTTTGTGAAAACGGAGGGGCGTACCAAGCAGCAACTGAGTGAGGGGTTCTTCTGGTGCTGTTGTTCCGCAATTTTTCTTTACACACTTTTAGTCGTCCACTGCTCCGTAATTTTGCACAAACTTCCGGAATGGCACAATGTGGTGCAACAGACTAAGGGGAAGCAATGTAGTGAAAAAACTGTGGGGAAGCGGTGCCTCCCTCCGGGAGGGAGGTGGCCGCGAAGCGGACGGAGGGAGAAAGCGTGACTTCGATTGTAGTTACTACTGTAAGTTTCATACTTGACCTTTTCACGCAGGTGTGGGGCGGATCCATTATAGACAGAGTATCTTCCTTTTAAGGATAAGGAAAATGAGGGCGCCAAAAAGCTCCTCGACGAAATGAGGAGCTTTGATGCGTACTTGACTTTGCATTTGAACTTCGAGCTATCGGATTCTTATGGCGTTGGTGCTGACCAACTAACGCTATATCCATCCGAAATTTTTTGTGCAGAAACTGTTTGCTCATTTTTTTCACCTTTTTGACTAAATATAATTTTAAAATCATAGTTTCCGCCGGCAGTAGTAGTCGAAGCTTTGAATCCATTTTTAGTATCTGAAAAATCTTCCACAATCTCAAATGTAACCTTTTTGGTTAACTCTTTTTCCGCTAGGATCGTAGCAATTTTTGTAGCCAGTTGGGCATTTACTGAATTAATAGTATTTCCTGGATCATCCTCGCTTGTTTCGATAGTAAAGCTATTTGGATTTTTCTCGTCAATATAACGTACGGATTCATTCACGGCATTGATAATTACCGGATCACTTACATACGGCGCTGGTATTATTTTTGCAGTTATAGGATCATCTAATAATACTGTATAAGTGTTTGCTACCGAAACGCTAGCAATAAAATTTTCATCGTTAGTAATTTCCGTAATCTCAGACATGATCCCTGTAGCAGATCGACCTTGAAGACCGGTTACATTATCAATATTCATAGATAAAATAACTTTAAAGTTCAATTCGCCCTCTGTTCCTTGCACAATTGCTCCATCCGAATTGAGTGTCGCACGAACCGGTGGCTTAGTTATCGCATTGTCATTGTTTAAGGCTACATCAGTAAGATCGGTACCTGTTAAGTCTCCATTCGAAACTGAAGCGCCTGAATTATAAATATTTACCGTTATATCCGGATCATTTATCAACTCTTCTATCTGCTTCTTAATATTTCTAGCAATAACCTTTGTATTTATTCCTGTGGTATCTCCATAAGTATATAAATTATCTGAAATTTCGAATTTCTCTTTATTTACTATTATGGATCGAGCCGCATTCTTGATATCTGCGGTGCTTATATTATTCCATTGGTCTTCTTGCGGAGCTATCATTACTTTTAATGTTTGTGGCGTTACAAATGATGGACTTTGATCAGAACTAGTCACACCCGGTTTGATAGTCCAAGTAACTTTAGTTTCTCCAGAAGATATTTGATCGGTTAATGTAACTGTAAATCCTTGAATAGATCCTTGATCATCTTTTGTCGGCTCTGTATAAGCTGAATCGCCTGAAGGGCTAATTGGTAAATCTGAAACTTTAACAGTAATACCAAGATCATTACCCGTATCGGTCTGAGTACCAATCTTATTAATCATATCGGAAATTAATGTTTCAATATATTCTATTATATTAGTGTCGGTTGCCTCTATCTGATTTTTTACGTTGTCACCATCTAATACTAAACTAACAGGAAGAATCGGAAGTTGATCATTTTCATCACCTTCTGTTAATGTTAATAACTCTATAATCGCTTCAGCAGTCTCGCTTAACGGATTAGATGGAATTTGATTGCTACCAACTGTAACCGTTTTCACCCCTTTTAATTTTCTATGCGTATTGATAAATGATTCATAAGCTGTATTAAGCGTGTCCAATGCGTCTGTTAAAATCGTCACGGTCGCTGATGTATCGGTATCTGTGTGTACACTTTCCGCATTTGAATTTGCCGTTTCTAATTCATTTATTTTAGTATCTAAAGCATAATATTCTCCGTCGGAAATTCCATTAAGAGTACCTAGATCAGTCACTGGTTTTGTAACATCATCTTTAACAATTTCTTTTACTAGATCAATTCTGGCTTTTAAAACTGCTTTCGCAGCGACTATAGAAGTTTGCGTTCCTATTCCGCCGGTTGCCGTTACTCCATCTCCTAAAGCACCTCCAGTCTCCGGATTTTCATTAGCCATAACACGCTCAAACTGCAATTTACAGTATTTTAAATCTTCTGCTGCTTGTTTATAAGCTGTTTTAGCTGCTTCGATATTTTCGTTTGTGTCATCGTCAATATCCTTACGATGATCATATATTTCTATAGCTTTTTCATAAGCTTCCGTAATAAAAGCAATTGGTGTTTTTTCTTCATCCTGTGTTACGTATGGGTCAGTTTTACTATATTTAAATGTGCTAATATCTGCAGTTGTAACCCAGGCTACGCCATCCGGTATATCTCGACCTTCATGTTCACTTGGTTCAATATCTTTCAACAGTGCTACGTAATTCATTATACCTTCTAAATCTGCTTTTGCATCTTGCATTTGTTCAGTTTCTGTTGAATTATTAGTTCTAGTTCCATCTTTTATTTCAGCAATAGCTTGCTGTAATTCAGTTGTCTTATTCTTAAGATTATCAATTGTAATTGTTACAGTTACAAGTTCACTGTTTTCTAAATTTAAACCTAAAAGAGCATTTTGTGCATCTGTTAATTGTGCAATTAAATCATCGTAATTGTCCTGAGTTGTCCATTTTTTATTTTTAGATACATTTGCTGCGCTATTATCTATTACTAATCCAACATTTAGTAAACCTTCAGCTTTTACAATTTCATCCTTCAATAAATCTTTAGCATCCTTTATGGCAGTTTCTTGACCTGACTGTGCTTCATCAATAATGGTACCCGTCGCAGTTTGTAACGTTCCTTTCGCTGCTTCCAGCTCAGCTTCTGTAGGATTGATATTTTCTAAAACCGTGATAGCGTTCGTTATTGCAGTCTTATAATTCCCATAATCTGTATTTATAACCCAATGATAATTTGTCGAAATTTCTTGACCATTCTCACTCTCTTGAATTTTTACTACCTTATTACTATCCTTATTCTTTATAATCAAATCACTTGTTCCACCAAATAAAGTAAGCTCGTTAGTAGGTTGTCCATTTATATCTAATCCGATTAAGCTATACGCTCTACGAACAGCTGCGTACAACTCTTTATAAGCCAATACGATTTCTGTGGCCGGTCTGAATACAGTAGCGTTTGGCGCAATGCCTTCATTATAATTTTTTGTAGCCTCATTTAAGGCGGTTAAAGCAGAATGCAAAGCCGAGTCAGTTGCTGTTGAAGGATTTTTTGCAACTTCATTTTCAAATTCATCTAATTTGGTTTGAGCCTCCTGTATTTTGTCAATATATGTCTCAAGATCGCCCTGAGTTATCCATTTACAATTATCTGGAATATCGAGGCCATTATCATTGTACGCCACATAAGTTTTCGAAGAATTAGCGCTAGTACCTGTAATTAAATCGAATACCTCATACTCATATTCATTACGTGGCGTACCGTCAAATTTTGTATAAGTCTGTGTTGGTCTCGCTACATTGGCCATATAAACTAAATTATTTACCGTGCTCACAGCATCTTGAATGGCTAAGGCTAGATCAACAGAGTTGATAGTCGCAGTTCCATATTGTATTTGCGATTTTACTTGCGGATCTTCATCTAAGCATTTTCCATAAATATCTCGGCCATAGAACAATTCATAAGCTTCTTTAATTGCATCATGGGCTGCAATTAAATTATTTTCTAGATTATCTGCTCCGCTTGTGTTTTCAGCGATATGTGCTTCAATTTTATTTTCGGCTATATTTGCTTTTGTGGATATAAAATTTTGCGCATTAGTCTTAGCAGTGTTTAAAGCACTTATATTAGTTGAGGTTGCCCATAATTTTGTAGGTAAAACATTTGAGCCATCCTCACTTGTAACTATATCGCCCACTTTAATAATCGGCGCATAATCTTTTGGCTCAACAACTACATTACCTTGCTCATCCGTGTGGTCATATCCCGAATTACCGTTGTCAATATTATTTATATACGTTTGCATATGGTTTACTATCTGTTGATACGTTGATAATGCTCCATATTTTGCCGCATTCTCTAAATTAGTTATTGCAGTCTGTAAATTAGTCTTCGCTGTTTCTAAAAGATCCTTTGTTGTCGCCGAATTATTATATTCATTTACAGCTTCAGTAATTTTGTTAGCAATATCGCTAGTAGTAAACTCTTGGCTAGTTACCCACTTATCACCAGCATCCGGTTTGAAGTCGTTATTTTGATTATCTTCACCAGATATATAAACTCCTTGATTATCACTTACAAATATTTGGTTGTCAGATAAATCTAAACTAGGTTTTTGCTCTCCTTTTTCATTATACAAATGTTTACCCGCTAATTCTGCAGCAGAATTAATTAAAGCTAATAAATCGGCCTTGGCTTTTTCAAATTCTTCAAATTGTGTCTTTTCATCAGAGTTTTCTAAATTGACTGTACCTGGTTTGGATTCAAGCTTAGCCGCTTCGTTATTGAGATCTATTTGAGCTTCTAGATCGTCGATATAAGAATCCTCATTAGCTTTTTCTGTTAACACTTGATTTAATAAATCTCTAGTATCTTCTAATTCTGTGTTTAATTCCTCCAATTTAGTCGACGTTGTCCAATATCTATTATTTGGAATATTCGCACCTGCATTGTCACTCGGCAAAATATCTTGGCCATCTTTTTGTAAAGCTTTTAAAGTTTCAAGATAATTATTATACAGCTTAACTTTAGGATTATTACGAACAGCTACAACTTTCAATTTGGACGGTGCCAAATTGACTAGCTCAGCCAATGCTTTAACATTAGCGTCATCCGCACCGCTTTTTACAGCACTCCAAGCAGCTCTTAAAAGTTCGATATAAGTTTTATCATAATACTTTACAGGCGACCAATTAGCAATATCCTCTTCGCTAATTCCATTTTGCTCTTTATCCATACTTTCAAGAAAACTCAAAGTAAGCACATCGAATCCATCCGTTAATTCACTCACATGTATTGTGATTTCTTCCTCGGCGCTAATACTTGAAATTGTAAATACTCCATCCAGTCCTCCAAAAAGGTCTTCTATAATATTTTCTGCATCCTCCATCCAGGCGTTCGCACTAGATTCATCTACTGGTGTTTCGACTTTGGTTACTTTAAATTCTGCTACCGCCTGGTCTAGCCCTATTTTTGAAAGCTGATTAGTAAAATAATTCTCGTTTCTAGCATATGCTTCTACATGCTCCTTTTTTAACGTTTTAGCTTCGTTTACTAATTCCTGTACATTCCAGATAGCATCTTTTAAATTCTTAAACATTTCTGATGTTACCCAATAGTCATTTTCAGCAAGTTCATTTGTACTAGGCTGTCCGTTGTCACCATTTTTATACACTCCCTTTTCAGATTCAAAAACCTGGGCTGAGTAATTTAATAAAATATTTACTTTGTTTTTTAGGCCATCAGTTAAATCTTGAAGCGCCTTAATCTTACTTACCTCGTCAGTACCATCTTTTAACGTAACTGTAAATTCACTAACATCGGATGTAAAATTATTGTTATTCAATATTTTAGCTTGCAAAGTTTTGTATTCACTCTCATACCCTCCGGCTATATGCTCTTTCACAGCCGAATCGAAAGCCACCTTAGCGGATTCCAAGTCATATAACAGGTCGTCAAAATAATCGGAATTATAAGAATAGGATTTAAACAACTCATCCACAGGACGCACAAGCACTTTATCAATAACCTCGATAGCCCTTATTAAATTATCAGCCACGTCTTTTGGCACGAATGTAGTCGGTGCATCGCCATCATCGATTATTTTCTCAGGATCAGATGTGTCCAACTTTTTGCCATATAGTAGATTAGTAATCGGATTAACTATACCTAGTTCATCGTCGACAACATAAACGTCTACCGGAAAATAACTGGTTTTATCGCTAGTGTCAGTAATTTTGCATACTCTATTCTTAATTCCAGAAGCATTTTGTGGAGCAATTAAGCCGGAACTTTTTAAATAACCGAGTTCTTCTTTAGTATCAATAGTTACACTATCTAAATCTACTGTATAAGAATTACCGATATCAGCCTTAAATTTATTATACGCACTTCTTGCATCGCCAAGTTTAGTAGTTGGCTCGTTAGCTGAATCAGTCCCAAACTTAGTGCTTGCAATCTCTAAAGCTTTGGTGGCTGTTTCAAAATAATCTTTATTTTTATCCTCATCGTTTGGATAAGTTTCCTTTTCTTCTAACTTGTCCACAATTTTGTCGTACGCAGCTTCAGCCAAAGATATTTTTGCATATTGAGTTCCTGCATTTGGTTCACCACTTATTGGCGTTTCATTCATCTTACCATCAGACTTAATTTCATAAGCTATAGCTCGAGTTTCTTCTATTATATTTTCAGCTCGCTCTATCGCCACATTAAAGGCTCGCAAATTTTCAGACGAAATCCACTTTTTACTAGAAACAGATTCAAATAATTCTGCACCACTCCATGTATTAGCTGTAGGATTATAAGTCTGATAAGTAAATCCACCATCGTCCGATACCACAAGCTCATCACTCTTAACCGGATAAATAACTCCTGTGTCCGGATCTTTTTTTACCGATTCTCTTGCTGTTGTAATCTCTGCTTTTAGCAAATCTCTTGTTTTAGCATAAGTAATAATTGGTTTTTTTTCATCCTCAAAGTTTGACAAAGCATTTTCTGCGTCGTTTTCTAAAGTTTCTAATCGTGCTTTATCTTCAACAAACATTTGGGCCAATTTCTTTATTTGTGCTTTCATATCATCGTCTACATTAGGGTAATCCTCTATACTACTCTTTAAACTAACCAATTGATATAACGGTTCAATGGCGGCCTCTAGTGTCTTGACATCAGCTAACGAAACGTAGGAATAATCAGCCCTTATAGCATCCGGTTCTAATCCGGTAATCAACTGATACTTATTCACGTCACTAATTCCGTCCCCATCCGCTTGGGCCGAAGTTAATTTTTCTTTAGTTAAAGCATATATCCCATCGTCGGATATAAATGTTTTACCCGTTTCCGGGGTCATTTCAAGTTGTTTTATAATTTTTCCTTCCTTATTATATAGAGGCAATTCAAAATATTTATCAACATTTGTTTCGTCCGGATCATCAGGATCATCATTAAATAAATCAGTTTCTAACTCTGATATATACGCATTTAAGTCGGTCTGATTACCGGATTTAGCAGAATTATTATAATTATCTAAAGCAGTCTGCAATTTATCTACTTCTGCCTGAACTAATTCGGTTGTATAAAAGAATTTACCAGCAGCGGCATTGGTTGCGATCTGTTCTTGAGTGAGTGTAAGATCTCCAGATTCAGTTCCATTTTCAGATACAAGTAAATCATACGCATATTTTGCGGCCGCCTCTAACTTATCATGATCTTCTTGAGTTACCCAATAACTTGAATCGAGAATATCTATTCCATAAATTTCAGAAATGTTATAAAATACTTCACGTACATCTATATTGTTAAAACTGGTGTTAACATAATTCTCTATATCAAAATCACTTGGTTCGGATATTAAATTTAAGGCTTCTCCATCAAAAAGTTCAGTCTTATTTAAAGCGGTTTCACTAAAATCGGATTCGTCCACAATTTCAGGATCAGCCATTGAAGGATAAGGCTCACAAGTATAATAACCGAGATGGATTAAGAGTTTTTTAAGTTGATCGACTGCTTCTTGCTTTTTATGCTTTTGGCCTTCATGCGCCAAAATCTCGGATATAGTCTCTGTGATTTCGGTAGTTACATTTTCTATTTTAGTGTTTCCAGACTCCATAACCAACCCGGCTTTTACATTCTCCAAATAGTCTTCACGGGCCAAAGTGTTACCATCCGTATCGATGCCAGTATATTGATTCAGCTCCTCAAATAACGGCTTAAACTCATCCATTTGGTCGACCACTTCATCAATGGTATAATGTAGCATAGGAACCAAGTCGACAACGTCGGCCTTTGGATTGTATTCACCAGGTCTAGCCATACCAACTTTATATTTTTCATTAGTAACGATGGGTGCTATAAAATAATCTGCTCCTGCAGTTGAAAAATTTTCGTCTCGAGTTAAATCCTTGAGAACTATATCACTATGGCTTTCATATAGGATAATGCTATCGGCCTGCTCTTTTTTGCATGCAACAAAATTGCCCGATGCTTCTTGCCTAGCATAGAGGTAGATCGGATTTGGATCTGATAGACCGTAAAATAACTCTTGGAATAAGAGGGGATCGGCGCTTTTCTTTATATTCGGTAACTCCACTGTTATATTTTTCAGGCCTAGCATAGCCTTTGCTATCTGTTCCTGAAACTTTCCTTTTTTTATATTAGTTAAAGCTGTTCCCTTACCCTGTTCTGCACTACTAATGTACGTCACATATTTGGTTTCTAAATTAGTTATTGCAGTTTCGATCTCGCCTAAATCGCTGTAATTATTTAGGGTACCGCCGGTTATATCATTATATTTATATTTAGAAGAATCGGGCTTGGTTGCTACAATAAATCCATCGCCAAACATGTCTTTGTCCCATAAATCCACATGTATCTCTTCTTCGAATTTGTCTTGCATAGTTATAAATGGCCCGAAGTCAACATCTTTTAACACATTCATTACGACGGCGACAGCGTTGTCCAGTTCATCTTTTAAATCGGTATATACTTCTTCGGTTACCCAATATTTATCTTCTGCAATCTCATCCCCGGCTTCACTTACATAAATAGGTATGGCGTTAGTAGTTCTTAAATCGCCCGGCTTGGATGGAGTAGACCTACTTGAATTATCTATATATTTTAAGATAAGGTTAAAATAATTTACCTTACCAGTAATTGTATCTTCTATTTTATATTTAATTATCGTTTCTGGAGAATGGCCATGCACTAAGTCTATTCGCCCAAGTGTACGAAGACCAGAATAGATTACTCGGTCCTCTTCAAAAGCGGGCAACTCATTAACGAAGTACCGGCCACTTACATCGAACATATCATTGACGACTAATTTTATATTATCTGGCTTCCTATTATTCGGCCATATTAAATCCGGGATCGGATAGTTAGCAGCTAATCTTTTGTCGGTAATTTGGATCACTTTAACATTGCCTTCTAGATCCACTCCATTATATTTGTGATGTGTTGTCTCCCCTAATTCTATTTCTTTCTCATAGGATATTGTTGGTACATCCGAAGATATATCGATGTGCTTATCGACAGTATAAATTAATTTTTTTAGCTCATTAATTTTATTTATATAAGTATTTTCATCGAAGTTTACGTTTTGGCTTATCGTTCTCGGTTCTAATTCTTGGCCCATCACATAAATAGGCATAAATGAAGTTATACCAATTAAGGATAGAACTACGTGTTTTCTATATTTTTTCGCCATTTGAAAATTCCCCCTAATAAAAAATAAGTAATAGCTTTTTAATCTCTTAATTACTGTGTGACCACTCTTAACAAAAAAATCTGTGGCCTACCAATGCTAAGCTACAGATTTTCCTTATACTTTTTTCTATTTTCAATGTTTAATCGTTCTAAAATCTATTTATGAAGTGTCGGTTTTATAATGTATTGCGCAAAAAATACTAAGGTTAAAGTTTTTTTATTTTTTCTAAAAAAAGTATAAGATGGTATCTAAGCGATATGTGCTCATAATAAAAAATTATGATGGAATGTGCTTAGATTAATTAAAATTTTTAAGGTATGTTAGGCAATCATCGGTTGCGTTTATTTAACTTGTCCGATACTTAATATATCGGATAGAAGAGTTAATACTTTAGATTTTTTTACAAAAAAAAATAGATTTTTTCAAAATATAAGCCAATCCATTGTAATCAAAGGTAGTTTTGCAATGCTAGCCGTCATAAAGTGACAGTACTGCAACTCTATCCAATAGCTTCGATTGAGAATGTTAAATACGAAGGTCAAGTACTGCAGCTGCACTTACTTCGTTTAAGTTTTTTGTCTCCTTTTTTTGGAGGCTTTTTTTTTCTCTCATTTTCCTTATCCTATCCATTATATAGAAGATACTCTCTCTATAATGGATCCACCCCATCCCTTAGTGCAAAGGTCAAGGTCAAGTGCGGCGGCTTCGCTGCAATTTTTTATATCTTAGTAGAGCATAAAAAAATAGCACTCTTATTTAAAATTTTCCAAAAATTTTTCACAAGATGTTTATATCTTTTATTTTTTGGTTATAATATAAATGAGAGGTGCTACAGTATGTAACAGACAATACCTAATAAGTGCTTAACTTGTATTAAAGGCAGGTCTGTTGTGTTTTTTGATTAGGGGATCTTACGGACCCCACGACGGGACTATGGAAGTTTTATTTCACGCTCTATTTCGAGGATTGTTTCAAGTTACAAATATCTAGTTGTAATCCTCACAATTTTTAAATCAAAAATTTAATTTAAAGTGATCTTAATATTATCGCTATTAAACCTAGTAACGCTAATATTGAAAACGTATAACATGTAAAAAATATAATATATTTTTTCATCCATAGCACCTCCAATCTACAGAAAAATTTTCCATAGGCCGAGGTGGAAACTACCAAACCACCCGCTCATCTTTTTGGGCGGGTTTCTTTATATGTAAAAAAAAATCAAACCATCGTATAAACATCTGCGCTCGCATTGTAGCATATATACTTTTAGAATGCAAATGTAAATTATGGAATAAATCGGGTATTCGCCAATTAACAATTCCAAATATTAAATTCTGAATGACAGAAAAATGATGTAAACTTTCAAAATTTGCAATTTACTTGAAAGCAACAAAAAC
>LNZM01000041.1 GCA_002007295.1 Candidatus Epulonipiscioides saccharophilum
GATATTGTTGGTACTCTTGAATCTAGAGACGGTGACACACTAGTCGAAGTTAATGACGAAGGCGAATATGAGTGGAGTAAATTTTAATTAAAAATATATAAAGTATAAGCCGATTTTTCCGTCGGCTTATTTTTTTTATACTCCTGTTCCATTCCGCCAAATACAAAATAAACACATTAATATTGAACACATTAATAGCGTTTGAACCAAGTATATTACTATATTTTTTGTTCGCTTTCTCATGTAAAAATAAAATACTACTAACATCGGTAATACAACATATGCATTTAACCATCTTAATACTTCTACATATTTCCACCAATGTACTAGCATATTCTCATCTAAAATATTCATACCAAAAAAACCTGTTACAAATGTAGGTAATACTAACGCAGATCCAATCAATGACATGATTTCCATTTTTCTATTTGTAACCTGTCTTGTTATTAACTCCGCATATTCATGTACTTCTTTTAATTCAAAATCCAACTGGTCTATATCATTTTTTATATTAAATATATTTGAAACTGTTTTATATATATATGCCCCCTCTTCAGAGGCCGTCACTTCATCAAAATAAATTTGGTTGATAAATTGAATATATATTTCATATAAACTTTCTATTCCTGTTATTAATTCTATTTTCTTTAATATAGATATTTCCGCTATCTGATTTGAAAAACTTAATAAACTAGCCTTTTGCATTAACAATAAACTCATCATCTGGTCATATACTTTACTTACCGTCTCACTCTTTGAATAACTAAATATTGAAAATGTCGTTATCTCATATATTCTTTGTGCATCTCCAAAGGATATGTCTTTTGCATTTACGACTTTTCTTTGATATATATCATTATTTCTTATAAGACACACTGTTAGCATCTTACTCCCCAACAATGAATCAATTAATATCTTTTGTTGCTTCTCCACTGCTTCTGTTATAAAACTTGTACCCAAAATTTCTAATATAAATGCTGAAATCTTACTTACATTTCTTAAATAATTGATTGCTAATGTATTCGTTGAAATAGTCTTATCCTTAAATTTAAAAGTGATTCTAGCCGGATATTTTTCTATATTTATAGGCAGTGACACTGGATATACAGATTGTGCTAGAGTGTTAATCTTTCTAATTTCATCTTCTTTATTATATAAAAAGTTCTGCAAATGGATTAATAGGATCCCTATACCGGTTTTAACCATTTTTAACTCTATTTTCTTTATTTTTAGTGAATATACTTTATGGTTAATTTCTATTTCACAAACAGAATCAGCATCCAATTTTTCGAATACATAATTTTTTATAATAATAGCATTTTCAGAATAAAGAACGTTTCTAACAGGTTTATAAAAGTATACAAATTCATTATACTTCTCTATTGTATCAATATTAAATGCTTCGGATCGCCAACCATTTAAGTATTTAAATATTGATTGTTGTATTTGGACCTGTGGTTTAAAATCATAATATTTTTCCCGTGGATTAATTTCCCAAGAAAAAGGAAATAAAAATATATGCTCACTTATAGTTTCCATGACCTCTATCTATTCTACTGAAACAATAAAATAGTAAACTGGTTGTTTACCCGAATGTAATTCTACTTCTGCATTTGGAAATATTTTTATAGCCATTTTTTTATACCTAAGAGCTGTTTTTTCATCTATATCCTCGCCATAATAAATAGTAACAACATCGCTATTAGGATCTAATTTTTTTAGCAATTCCTTAAAAGTATCCTCTAACTTAGTTTTATGAGCAACTATTTTATCTTTCATAATAGCAAGGTATTGACCTTCTTTAATCTGTTCACCATTTAACGTAGTATCTCTCACTGCTATAGTAATTTGACCGGTTGTAATTTGTGTTATTGCTTCATTCATTTGGGTCGAAATTATATCCGCATCAGTGCTTACACCATCGTAAACTAGCATAGCCGATATGCTTTCTACTACACTTTTGGTTGGTAAAACAATCACTTTAACTTCTTCTTCAACTACCTTGGCCGCCTGATTAGCTGTTAATATTATATTTTTATTATTAGGCATCAATATTACTTGCTTTGCATTAGTTTGATAAATAGCCTCTATAACATCTTCCGTACTAGGATTCATGGTTTGGCCACCTTCTACGACGATATCTACATTCAAGCTCTTTAATATATTTACAAATCCAGAACCAGCAGCTACAGCGACAAATCCAAGTTCTTTAGTTTGTTTAGTTTTTTTCTTTTCTACAACAATAATGCCATCTCGTTCTGTTTCTGTTAATAAGGCCGTATGCTGCTCTTTCATATTTTCAATCTTAATATTACTGAGCGCTCCTATTGTTAATGCATATGACAAAGCTTTACCTGGATCATTTGTATGAACATGTACTTTTACGTAGTCATCATCCGAAACAACAACTATACTATCACCTAATTCACTTAAATATTGTTTGGCCTTATCTTCATCGTAAGGCTGACTTTGAACTCTTTTTATAATAAATTCGGTACAGTATGCAAACTCAATGTCATCCGTATTAAATTTTGTCATAGCAATAGCAGGCTTTTTATCTAACGGTCGCTTTATTTCTATATCTACTTCTCCCAATACTACTCTGGCTGCTCCTTCTAATATTGTCATCAATCCAGCTCCACCCGCATCTACGACACCAGCTTCTTTTAAAACAGGTAACATATTTTGCGTTTGTTCCAACACTTTATATCCATGATTTATCACTTCTCTTAAAAATGTTTGGGCATCCAAAGCTGTCTGATACAGAGATACCGCTGCATTCGAAACTTCCTTGGCTACAGTCAGGATTGTCCCCTCTTTTGGTTTCATTACAGACTTATATGCTGTTGCCACCGCTAGCTTTGTCGCCTTGGCTACCGTCCTTGCATCTAATACTTCATTATTTCCTAATCCTTTTACAAAACCTCTGATTATTTGTGATAAAATTACCCCAGAATTGCCCCTAGCACCTCTTAAAGCCCCACCCGCAAAGGCTTTTCCAACCGATTCTATAGTAACATGCTCTACCTCTTCGACTTCTTTAGCTGCGAATAACATTGTTAAGGACATATTAGTACCTGTATCGCCGTCCGGAACAGGAAACACATTTAGCTCATTAATAGTTTCTTTTTTTTCATCTAGTAATAAAGCTGCACTAACTATCATTTTTTGCAATAGCTTAGCATCTATCGTTTGAGTTGCGTTCACTTGTTGGTCTCCTCCTTTTTATATTTTCTAGTAGCTTACTCTTACACCTTCTACAAAAATTTTTATAGTTCCTACTTTTAGGTCTAACATTTCTTTTAATTTATACCTTATAGTATGCATTAAATTATCTGTTACTGCTGATATCTTCGTCCCATATTCTACTATAATATGAAAATCTATATCTATATGATCTCCGTTCGGCTTTACTGCTATCCCTTTAGTAACATTATCTCTTAAAAGTAATTTAACTATTCCATCCTTTACATTTCTAGAAGCCATTCCAACTATTCCATAACACTCACCAGCACAAATTCCACATATGCTTGCTATAACGTCCTCGTTAATTTCTATATCTCCTTGTTCATTGGCAATTCTTTGCATAAATTAAATACCTCCTTATTCTAAATAAAATTAGATTAACATAATATGCGAAAAATGTCTAACTATTATTTTACCCAAATTTTATCCAATTTATTAATTTACTAATAGGACAAACAAAAATCCATTTTTTTTGACTTGCACTCTTCAAGATAAGTGTGGTATAATATTAAGAGAAACAAACAACATTTATTTAATTTAGTCCAAAGATAAATGTACTCCATATACATATTGATTATTTATATTAGTTTAAGGAGGTTAAAATATTGAATCCAGTAATTTTTATTACTATATTCCTTCCCTTGTTTATTCTTCTTATACGGAAATTTATCTTCAAACAACGACAAACAATGAAGAATATAGTAAACCGAAAAATGAGAAAGGAGAAGCAAGCAATGGTAGAATGTATCAAACAATTTATAGACAAAAACTGTATGATTTACACAATGCAATTTTTTGGTGGTGGAACAAAAGGAATTATAAAAGAAGTTACGGACAATGCTATTGTTTTAGAAACAAAACACGCAACCGATATTATCAATCTTGATTACGTTATCAGAGTAAGTGAAATTGTTAAACGAAAATAATATCCGATATGCTTTATATTTTAAGAGGTTAGATAAGTAACTACAACTTGAAGTCACGCTTTCTCCCTCCGTCAGCTTACGCTGACACCTCCCTCCCGGAGGGAGGCACCGCTTCCCCGCAATTTTGTGAAATGGAGATGGGTACCGCTTCCCCGCAATTTTGTTTTCTATAGGAACTGTCATTAGATGACGGAAAAAGAGTATGAGCCTTCAATTTTTAAAATAAAAGAATTTGTGCACTTGCCCTTAGTACTTGACCTTTACACACGAAAAAACGAGCTACTCTTTTTTGATAGCTCGTTTTCTGATTTTTGGTGTTATTAATGCGACAGCCCCCTTTGTACATCTATTAGAATTTGCTAATCAACCTTCAACAACACTTATCTAAAAAAGTATTTTTATTCTAATCAAAAGAACAAGGCTAACTTAGCTTACTTTAAACTCGCCTATTAATTTCTTTAAGAACATAGATTGATCTGAAAGCCGTTCACTGGCCTGAGCACTCTCATCTGCTAAAGAAGAATTCGAGGATACAACATTAGCAATTTGTTCTATTTCACTATTAATTTGATTCGCATTGTCAGCCTGATCTTTTGAAGCATCCGCAATGTTGTCAACTAAACTACTTAACTCTTTCGCATTCGAAATAGCTAAACTTATCGAATCGGATGTACTTCCCGCAATCGAATTACCCACACTTACTACTTCAACTGTCTTCGCTATTAAATCTGCTGTATCTTTAGCGGATTGAGCTGATTTTCTTGCTAAGTTACGCACTTCATCGGCGACTACAGCAAATCCTTTTCCACTCTCTCCCGCTCTTGCGGCCTCGAC
>LNZM01000042.1 GCA_002007295.1 Candidatus Epulonipiscioides saccharophilum
GCAAATATCAACCTATAATATAGAAGCAATTCAAAAAATATCAGATAGCAATCAAGATTCTAGCGAGTTACATAATAATTCAGAAGCACTTCCACAAATACCTCTCTATAATATAGAAGGAATACAAGAAATATCGGACAATAATAATCAAGATTCTAGCAAACTACATACCGATAATTCAAAAGATTTAATATTTGAAAATATTATGGCCGTAGTTAATGAAATCGATCGACAAATGCAGCACCAGGATAATATATCAATTCCAACTAATGTCCTTGCAAGTGAAGAATCTACATATAAAATAAATTTGCCAGTTGAAAATATTATAGAAGCTGAAAAAATAGAAGATCTTGTAATTCAATCAGACATTCAAATGCCGGTTGAGAATTTATTAAACGATGAATTTACAGATAAACCTGATCTAATACTTGAAAATATTTTATCCACTTTTAAAACAATAGATAAACAAAGACATCTCATGGATGACCCTTTAACTAATATCAAACTCCAAATGCCTGCTAAAGATTTGGTATGCGATGAATCTAAATATAAAACAGATTTGCCAGTCGTATATATTCTAGAAACTGAACAATTAGAAGATCCTGTTACTCAAGCAGAACTTTCAGTGCCAGATGAAAATTTATTGACCGATGAATCTAAATATAATCCGGACTTAATATTTGAGAATGTTATGGCCGTAGTTGATCAGATAGATCAACAAATGCAATCCCAAGACAATCCGTTAACTCCGATAGATTTACATATGTCAGCCGAAAATTTATTGACCGATCAGACTAACAATAAATCATTAAATTTCGAAAATGCTTTGGCCGAAATTGATAGGTTAGATTCTCTTATGCTGTTCGATAATAATTCGGATACTCAAAATGACTTCGATATGTTAGCCAAAGATTTGTTGGCTGAAGAAGCTACCAATAAATCTTTAGTGGTTGATAATATCTTGGCCGAAATTGATAGGTTAGATCCTAATATGCTGCTAGTGGAGGAGTCGATAATTTCTGAGGAGAAACAATTGTTGGCCAAAAGTTTATTGGGTGAACCAAATACTAATACATCTGATGTAAAATCCGAAATAAAAAATATTGTAACACTAAAAAATAATTCGATGGAATTAAAAGATACAACTACAATAGGACCGATCGATCCTGTTCCTGGGGGGTGGATAACAGTTGAAGGAATTGTAGGTGGTCGAATTAAATTTTATGACGGAAATATTACAGATGCAGAAGAATCAATAACTAGTGCAAAGATTCCAGATAAAATTGGCGGAGCGACAGTTGATGCTATTGCTGGTCCTGAGAGTTATGAGTATCACGCTGCTTTTGGTTTTGCCAACTGTACAAGTTTAAAACATGTAACTATACCAAACAGTGTCAATACTATTGGTGATATGGCTTTCCAAAACTGTTCTAATTTAACAGAAATAACTATACCGTATACTATTAACTATATGGGGAACAGCATTTTTCAAGGATGTACAAGCTTAGCAACTATATATTATGCTGGAACTAAAGAATCATGGGATGATATAGTAAGTGGTAAAAATCTTGAAATTCCAAGTTACACTAAGATGGAATATGAGAGCACTGGACCAGAACTTCCTTGGAGAGATGTAGAAGGATTTGTAGGTGGTCAAATTCAATTTGATGACGAGACAGGAACTATTAAAACCGTTCAAGGCACAATAACTAGTGCACATATTCCAAAAGAAATTGATGGAATTAAAGTTGAAAATATTGGAGGAAACGCTTTTAAAAAATGTACACATTTAACAGAACTAAGCATGCCAAATAGTATTAGCTTAATAGGGGCATTTGCTTTTAAGGAATGCACAAGTTTAAAAGAAATAACAATACCAAATAGTGTTATTTCGATTGGGGATTATGCATTTGAGGGATGTACAAGTTTAGAACAAATAACTATACCAGATAGTGTTATATCGATTGCTTACGACGTATTTGATAATTGTGATAAATTAAAAAAGATTTATTATGGAGGTACTCAAGAACAGTGGACTAAATTAGGAGTTTATACCTCAGTAATTACGACTATTATATCAAAAAATAATGTAGAAATTAAGCCTGTAACTAGGCATGCAAAAGAATTTGGTAAAACTAAAATTTCTGCTACAGAAAAGTTTATACAAGAAGGTGATAGATACATAGCACATAAAAAAATTATATTTGAAAATGGAATAGAATATCAATCAGATGGAGATATCATAATTGATACAAAAGATTATACTATTAGTGCGGATGAACCTGGTAAATGGAGAATCTCAACTGAATCTAATTTCTATCCAGACAATAAAATTATCATAGATAACCCTGCTGGTAAAATTGTGAAAAATTTAGATCTTGATCCAGAAATCCTAACTGGAGAAAAAACGGATCATATAATAAAAAAGTACCTTAAGCTTCCTGGTAATATTAAAATAGAACAATGTAGTCTTTTTGATCAGGGTGAACCTGGATTTACCTTAGTGGCTTCAGCAGATCTTGACATATTTGGTCGTTCTGACGCTTGTCTTGAAGTGGGAATTAATCCCTTTAAAATAAATAAGGATGGAATTGCGTTTAATGCTAAAGCAACTGCTTCTAAGATAAATCTTGGTGGGCTAATAAATTTAGTAGAGCTTTCGGGTGGAATAAAATATAATAATGGTTTTGAAGAATTTAGCATTGCAACAAAGGTTGAATTAGCCAAATTGATTAAAGGTATAGAAGGAGAGTTAGCTTTTTATTTAAATCCGTTTGGGTTTAAAAAAGTTTTATTAGGTTTTGAGCCTTTTAAACCGATTCCAGTTGGAACGACAGGAATTGGTGTTACTAAAATTCAAGGAGGATTTTCACGATCAAAAAAGAATGAATTTTCTGTATCTGCAGGTTTCGATATGGCAGTACCAATTATTCCACCAATACCACCATATGCTTTTACTACAAATGATTCATTGTTGACAGTAAATAAAAATGGTATGTCAGGTGAGGCAGCACTAAAAGTTTATGGTTTATCATTAGGTGGAGCCGACTTTTATCTTAATTGGGCACCTGATTTTGCATGTAAGTTTAACGTTTATACAGATTTATTTGATCTAGGAGCATTAATAATGGAGGGTTCATTAGGTTATAATCATAAGTATCATGATTTTTCTGCTGCATTTCTTTGTGAGATTAATGTTCCTAAACAGGTACCAGTGATAGGAGGAATAAATATAGCTAGAGGTGAGGCAAAATTTAGTAGCAGGACTATGGACCTAAGTCTTGCAGTACGCTTATTTTATTTTATAAACCTTAGACTTGGTGCAAATTTTAAAACTGGGCGAGTAGTATTTAACGATATGCAAATATATCCTTGGAGTAGATCTATAAGTAATGATATGTCAGCAAGATTTGAAAATGAGACTACAAAGAAAATTTTTAATGCCACTGTAGCTAAAAATGATTCGAAACTATCTAATATGACAGAAGAAGTAGAAACTATTATACCAATTACACCTGAAAATGGTGAAATTATTTTTTTAGATTTATATGATTTAGAAAAAACAAATCTAGAAAAGGCTTCTATTAGATTATTTAGACCAGATGGTTCAGAATATCTTTTAGTAGATAATGGATTGTTTGAAGCAAGCTCCAATTGCGCTATTATGTATGATAGAAAAGAAGGAATAATAGCCATTACTGAACCGATACAAGGAGATTGGGTACTGAAAACAACAGGTGTTACACTGGAAGTTGTAGAGTATCAACAGACAGCAGAAGCAGAATTATATAATATAAATTTTGAGAAAACAGCTGATGAATATACTATTAATTGGGAAAGTAAATATGAAGATGACACAATAGATGTTTACTTAAAAGGTAGCAAAGACAGTGGTCTATATATTCCTATTATAGAAGGAATTACCGAAGATTCATGTATCTTGAGTAAAGCAGATTTTGCCGGAATAACAAATGGTGAGTACACTGTAGTTTTGGAAGCAAAAAGACAAGAGACAATGTCCAATGATTATGAAATAGGAACAATTAATTATATTTCAGATGAATCTCCAGACACCCCAACTAACTTTGTAGCACAAGCCGATTACGATGGATATTTAAATATGAATTGGGCCGAAGTTGAAAATGCAGATTATTATGTAATTGGAACTGTGAAAAATGGAAAATTAGATGAAGTATATTATACTACAAATGGAAATGAAACAAGCGCTATTACAGACTTTGTTCCACATGATGTAGAATTAAATTTAACCTTAGTTGCCGTGAAAGAAGCTAATGGTATACCGTATCCATCGGACATATCAAATATTGTGTCTGTTTTAGTAAAAACTCCTGTGTACCCAACATTAGAAGTTGATATTGAGGAATACGAAGGTAAATTAACACCATATTATCATGGCGGAGAATTATTATATACATATAGCAATTCTAAGCAAGTATCCTTAAATGTAGATAGTGATTCCGATTATGAAGTATTTATAAATGATGAACTTATGAGTTCTAACAATACCACTTTGGATCTTGAAGAAAGTATTAACTTCATTGAGATAATAGCAACAAATGAATATGGCAACGAAACTAAGGTTGAAAAAACATTATACGTAGATACCGAAGCTCCGACGCTAGAACTTTATTCGCCTGAGCCTGATTCGGACGTAGATAGTAATCGAATAACCATAAATGGGCTAACCGAATACTCGGCTACTGTAAGATTTAATGGAAGACAAATTGATCCGGCAACTATAGACGTATCAGGTGAGTTTACGGATGACTTAACTTTTCCGCCAGAAGAGCTTGAAAAGCCTCTCAAGGTTGAAGTTGAAGATAATGCTGGAAATATATCTAAATATTTACTATTTCTTAATTATACAGCCACTTCAGAACCAGAACAAGTTCCAGATGAAATAGCTCCTATTATTACTTATGATGGCGCAAAATCTTTTACTTTAGATCAAGGTGATAATTTTTCAATGCCAAATGTAACTGTTACTGATAATATCGATGAGGATATAACAGTTGAGGTTAAAATTGAAAAATATCTCGCAGAAAAAGATGAAGTAGAAACTGCTAGCGCAAAAAGTTACGAACTAGATACACAAGAAGCAGGAAAATATACATTGACTTATACGGCTACTGATCGATCAGGAAATGTAAGCGACAATTTAGTAATAGCTGTAAATATTTTGGATATAACAGCTCCAATTCTTAATTATTATGGAGAAACAAATATTACTTTAACTCAAGGTGATATGTTCACAATGCCACACATAGCAATAATATCCCCCGAAGAGTTTACAACACCAACTGAGATTATGGATGAAGCATTCACAATGTCAAGATTAATAATAGCAGACAATGTAGATGAAGATTTAAATGTGGAGATAGTTATCAAAAAAGATAATGAAATAGTCAACAAAGTAGATACCGATCAAATTGGCACGTACACAATAACTTACAAAGCTACAGATAAATCAGAAAATACCAGTTCGGAGCTAACCATTACAGTGGAAATACAACAAGCGCCGGATGAAGAGGCTCCAGATTTTCACTATAATGGAAAAACAAGCATTAATGTAAATCAATATGCAGCTTTCGATATGCCGGAAGTAACGGCCACAGACAATTTCGATGGAAATATTAATGTTGCCGCCCCATTCATTAGAAGAGACGGAGTAGTTGTAGACACTGTAAATACAGTTGAACCGGGTAACTATAAGTTAGTTTATACAGCAGCAGATCAAGCTGGAAACACGAGCAAAGAATTGTTGATACAAGTAAAAGTTTTGGATGTAACACCTCCTGTTATTAATTATAATGGATTAGAAAACTTGACAATAAGGCAAAATGAATCCTTTGATATGCCAGAAGTAACAGCTCACGACAATACGGATGGAGACCTTAATGTTGACCTAATTATTAGCAAAGATGGAGCAATTTTAAACACTATAGATACATCTGAAGCTGGCCTATATAAATTAAGTTATACAGCAACAGATAAGGCAGGAAACATTAGCGAAGAGTTAGTGATAGAATTAACCATTTCAGATATAACAGCTCCGGATTTTCATTATGAGGGAGAGAAAAATATTGAAGTAGAGCAATATGAATACTTCAAAATACCAAAAGTAACAGCTACCGACAATTTAGATGGCGATGTTCCTGTGACTTTAGATGTTCAAATGATTGTTACAAGATATGGAGAGGTCGTAGATAATTTAAATACAGACAAAGTTGGTACCTATAAACTAACTTATGTAGCAACAGATAGGGCCGGAAATTCTGGTAAATTCGTGATACAAGTAACCGTTTTAGATGTGACCGCTCCAACTTTGCATTATAGTGGAGAGAAGAATATCGAAGTAATTCAGCACGCCGACTTTAGGATGCCCGAAGTGACAGCGACAGACCAAGTAGATGGAAATCTCGATGTTAAAATAGCCATCGAAAAAGATGGAGTTCCTCTAAATACAGACACTGTAAACACAGCTGAAGTTGGCATTTATACGCTAATTTATTCGGCAATAGATAGTGCCGGAAACACTAGCGAAGAACTAGTGATACAAGTAACCGTTTTAGATAAGACAGCTCCTGTTATTAATTATAATGGAGAAGAAAATATTGAAGTAGATCAAGATGCCGAATTTAGGATGCCCGAAGTAACAGCGACCGACCAAGTAGATGGAAAAGTTGATGTTGAACTAGCTATTGAAAAAGATGGAGTCGGCGTAAATACTGTAAACACAGCTGAAGTTGGCACCTATACGCTAACTTATTCAGCAACTGATAAGGCCGGAAATTATAGCAAAGAATTAGTGATACAAGTGGCCGTTTTAGATGTGATCGCTCCTGTTCTTCGTTACGATGGAGAAAAAAATATTGAAATAGATCAGCATGAATCTTTTAGTATACCTGAAGTAATAGCTATAGACCAAGTAGATGGAAATCTTGATGTCAAAATAGTTATTGAAAAAGATGGTAATATCCTAGATACTTTAAACACAGATGAAATTGGCATCTATACACTAACTTATTCAGCAACAGATAAGGCCGGAAACACTAGCGAAGAACTAGTGATACAAGTCATCGTTCTGGATGTAACAGCTCCTGTTCTTAATTATGATGGAGAACAAAATATTGAAATAGATCAACATGAATCTTTTACTATGCCAAAAGTAATAGCTATCGACAATGTAGATGGAAATATTGAAGTTGACCTAGTTATTAGAAGATATGGAGAAATCATAGATAATCTAAATATATCCGAAGCTGGCGACTATACATTAACTTATACAGCAACAGACAAGGCCGGAAACACTAGTGAAGAGCTAGTGATAGAATTAACCATTTTAGATATAACAGCTCCAAATCTTCATTATGATGGAGCAAAAAACTTTGAAGTAATACAACATGAATCCTTTGCAATTCCACAAGTAACAGCTACAGACAATCTAGATCAAAATGTTGTTGTCGACCTAGTTATTAAAAAAGATGGTAATTTCCTAGATACTTTAAATACAGATGAAGTTGGCATCTATACGTTAATTTATACAGCAACTGATCAGGCCGGAAATACTAGCGAAGAACTATTGATACAAGTCGCCGTTTTAGACGTGACCGCTCCAGTTATTAATTATGAGGGACAAAAGGATTTTGAAGTAATTCAACATGAATCCTTCGAGATGCCAAAAGTAACCGCTATAGACAATGTAGATGAAAACGTTGAGATTAAACTAGTTATTAAAAGATACGGAAATATCGTAGATACTCTAAACACAGCCGAAGTTGGCACCTATATGCTAACTTATACAGCAACGGATAAAGCCGGAAACACTAGTGAAGAACTATTGATACAAGTAACCGTCTTAGATGTGACAGCTCCAACGCTTCATTATAGTGGAGAGAAAAATCTTAAAGTAGATCAGCATGCCGACTTTAGGATGCCCGAAGTGACAGCGACAGACCAAGTAGATGGAAATCTTGATGTTAAACTAGTTATTAAAAAAGATGGAAATATCCTAGACACTGTCAATACAGATGAAATTGGAATCTATACGCTAACTTATTCGGCAACAGATAAGTCCGGAAATGATAGCGAAGAATTAGTGATACAAGTAACCGTTTTAGATGTGACCGCTCCGGTTCTTAATTATGAGGGACAAAAGGACTTTAAAGTAATTCAACATGAATCTTTTGCAATGCCAAAAGTAACAGCTACCGACAATGTCGATGGAAATGTTGATGTTAAAATAATTATTGAAAAAGATGGAGTCATCCTAGATAAAGACGCTATAAACACAGCTGAAGTTGGTACCTATACGCTAACTTATTCGGCAACTGATAAAGCCGGAAATATTAGTGAAGAATTAGTGATACAAGTCGCCGTTTTAGACGTGACAGCTCCTGTTCTTAATTATAATGGAGAGAAAAATCTTAAAGTAATTCAGCATTCCGACTTTAGGATGCCCGAAGTAACAGCGACAGACCAAGTAGATGGAAATCTTGATGTTAAACTACTTATTAAAAAAGATGGAGTCATCCGAGATACTGTAAACACAACTGAAGTTGGTATCTATACGCTAACTTATTCGGCAACTGATAAGGCCGGAAACATTAGCACAGAATTAGTGATACAAGTCGCCGTTTTAGACGTGACAGCTCCTGTTCTTAATTATGATGAACAAACATACTTCGGATTAATACAATATGATTATTTTAGTATGCCAAAAGTAACAGCTACAGACAACGTAGATAAAAATATTGAGGTTAAACTAATTATTAGCAGAGATAAAGAGGTCGTAAATATTGTCGACACATCTGAAATTGGCACCTATACGCTAACTTATTCGGCAACTGATAAGGCCGGAAATACTAGTGAAGAACTCGTGATACAAGTCGAGATAGCTCCATATATTGATGAGTATGAAGAAATCATTGAGCAATCACTAGATGAATTTGTTATAGGCGATCCGAAGACTATAGATAAGATTACTACATTAAAGTTAGATGCAAAAAATAATGGACTCTTAGATAACAAAGCTTGGATTTATATTGCCAATAATGAACTAGAATCAGCCATTGAGAAATTGTTAGAAGAATCCCAAGTGAAAAAGAGTGTACCTAATTTAATAGTAGATTTTAATAGCCACCTTGATGCTACAAACATTGAAGTGGATATAGAATCTAACACATTATCATACCTACTAAAAAATAACTTATCCACACTGGAGCTTAGCACAAATATTGGTAATTTTATATTAGATCATGACATATTAGAGGAGCTTATCCAAAGAACTAGAAATAAGCAGATTAGTTTTAATATTGCTACCAATGGAGGATTTGATCTAAATGGTCGCCAAAAACTTACTGTGGGAACTAGAGATATTTATGATGTAACTATCGAAGCAAATAGTAGAGAAATTGCAAATTTTGATAACGATTTCAAAATACAAGTAGAATATTCTTTATTACCAGGGGACGATGCGACCACAACCAAAACTTTTTATGTAGATAATACAGGAATTTTAGACGAAGTTATCACAGAATATACTGGGCAGGATAGAGACTTGTCATTTAAAACTAATCATTTTTCATTATTCATGATAGACTCTCACAGGCCATATCAATTACCATTTACTGATATAACTAAATCTGACTGGTACTATAAGGATATAGCGAATATATATGCAAGAGAAATAATGTTTGGAGTAACAGACACAAAATTTTATCCAAATTCAAATTCTACCCGAGCACAAGTGGCCTCCATATTACATAGGATAGATGGCGAGACAGCAATCAACACACCTATTTATGTAAACGATGTGACAGCTGATTTATGGCATCACTCAGCCGTAACTTGGGCAGTAGCCAATAAGATATTTAACGAATATGGGGATAATAATTTTAGACCTGATACATCAATAACAAGAGAAGAATTAGTGAATGCGCTATATAACTATGCACAGCATATTAATAGGGCCGGAGTTCACATTACAAAGTTAAGTAAATTTACAGATACGAACATGCTTTCAGATTGGGCGAAAATTCCGATGCAATGGGCAATAGCAAATGACATCATAGCAGGAAAAACTGAAAGTACACTAGACCCTAAAGGACTTGCTACACGAGCTGAAATAGCGGCCATAATCAACAGATTTATGATAAAGTATAAATAGAAAGTAGGTAATAATAGAAAGTAGGCAACAATAGAAAGTAGACAATAATAGAGGGTAACCAATAACAGAAGGTAAACAATAATAGAGACAGGACTTATATTTCAAAGATATGAGCACTGTCTCTAAATTATTTTAAGGGGTTTTTCAAATAAAGGCTAACCCAAATCAATAGGATAGGAAATTTGACGCTTAAATAAAGTTAATATATACTAATAAGAAATATAAAAGAGAGGGGCAAGACTAAAAATATGAAACCAAATGTAATTTTATTCAACATCGACGATTTAGGCTATTCTGACATCTCATGTTACGGCTCGAAAAAAAACGAGACACCGAACATAGATAAGTTAGCAGAAAACGGGATACAATTTACGAATTTTTACGCTTCGGCATCGTTATGCACACCATCGAGAGCCGGATTAATGACGGGAACACATCCGAAGAGGCTCGATTTTATGGAGTTTAATTTGTACAAGAGAGGCGAAGTAGAAAATCCAATTGATGCTGGCGTATTATTCCCGGGCCAACCGGAAGGGTTACGACCAGATGAGAAGACGATAGGGAATTTATTTAAGTCGGCGGGATACAAGACAAAATTAGTGGGCAAGTGGCACTTAGGAGATCAGGAAGAGCATTCACCGTTAAATTTTGGATTTGACAGTTTTTTTGGGTTACCATACAGCAATGACATGGGTATTCGCAAAGAAGGGGTAGGGGCTGAGAGGTTATTATATACGATGTGTCCATTACCGGTAATGGAGAATAATAAGATAATCCAGGAGCAGCCAGATTGCTGTGCATTAGCCGAGCGACTAACTACAGAAGCTATCAATTTTGTTAAGGATAGTAAGGACGAGCCTTTTTTCCTATACTTCGCACATTATTATGTTCACAATCCTATTTACGTTTCGTCCCACTTTCTAAACAAAAGCAACAATGATCCGCTCGGTGGCGCTGTAGCTTCCATCGACTGGACCATCGGTGCTATTAATTATGAACTCGAAAAACTCGGCCTGCTAGACAACACCATGATTATTTTTATGTCCGACAATGGTGGAAATAGGCAATCTAGCAATTTTCCGCTTAAAGGTTTTAAAGGCAGTCAATGGGAAGGTGGCCACAGAGTTAACTGTATAATACAGTGGAATAACGTTATAAGGCAGCCTCGCATGTTTCATGGAATTACTTCAATGGTTGATATATTTCCGACCTTTGCCCATTTGTTAGAAGTCGATATAAATGATGGGATACCTAGAGACGGCGTATCGTTTTTAAACTGTATTTTTTCTGAAACCGAAGAATCTAGGCGTGATACATGGATTTATTATAATCGAAATAAGCTTACTGCTATCCGTGTGGGTGACTTTAAGCTTCATCTTTATACAAACGAGTTATACGATTTGAAAGTGGATGTTGGCGAAGAAGTTAATTTATATTCTACCTATCCAGAAATTGTAGAGAAGTTAGATTTTATAGCCCAAGAGTATCGGTTAGAATTAGGTGATGGGGAATTAAAAGGTAGGCGTTGTCGAGAAAAAGGTTTTGTCCAAAATTTTAAACCTTTAACTGTCCTAGATCCTTTGAAACCGTATATTGTAGCGGAATATGATTAATAATATGTAGGTAACAAAAGACTATGGAAGTGAGCAAAGACTCGAGAAGTGACAAAAAACTATGAAAGTGGCCAAAGACTCTGGAAGTGACCAAAGGCTCGAAAAGTGACCAAAAACTCTGGAAGTGGCCAAAGGCTCTTCTTCTAGGAGTATAGGCGGGAACTTAAGAATCTTAGTCACAAAATTGCGGGGAAGCGGGGTTACCTCCGTTTTCACAACATTGCGGGGAAGTGGCCCTGGGGCTGTCGCATTAACTTCAAAAATGAAGGATTATATTCTACTTCAGTCATCTAATAACAACTCTCAGCGACAGCTCCCATAGAAAACAAAATTGCGGGGAAGCGGTGCTCCCTCCGTCTTCACAACATTGCGGGGAAGTGGTCCTGCTCCCCTTTCAGGGGAGCTGTCAGCGCAAGCTGACTGAGGGGTCCTTCTGGAGTGATTACTTCGTAATTTTCTGGAGTGGGTTACTCCATAATAATATTCAAGTAAATTATAAATTTTGCAAGATTGCATCGTTTTTCTGTCGTTTAAAATTTAATTGCGACAGCCCCAGGGTACCCGCACTTTTAGTTAGCTTCGCCAAAAGATTCTTAAGTTCCCAGCTATGCCTTCTAGGGGAGCAGGGTGCCCGCACTCTTAGTTAGCTTCGCCAAAAGATTCTTAAGTTCTTGGCTATGGGGGGTAGGAGGGGAGAAAGCGTGTCTTCAAATTTTAGTTATTCATCTGAGTTGGTCTCCAAAAAAGTGTGTCCTTAATATAGAAGCTAAGCATTCTTTTTCGGATCATTATTCTCTCGTAATTTTGTGATATCAAAGAGGTGCAACTCAGCGAAACTGATTGAGGGATCGACGAAAGGGAGCGTCGCACTAAAAACTTAAAAGTCAACTAAAATTTGAGTTTTTGCACATTTTCTTAGTTTTAAACAATATGGCAAAGCTTTTTGCTTGAAATAAAATCTGTCGTTTTAATCTATATAATTAAGGAGGATTCTATGCTATCCAAAGAAACTATAAAAAAAGTATTAGATTCTGCATTGAGCACAGGGGGCGATTTTGCCGAAGTGTTTGTGGAAGACAATACAAAGAAAACAATAGTATTAATTTCCGGAAAAATCGAAGACATTATTGGTGGCCAGGATTATGGTATAGGCATACGAGTATGTAAAGGCTTAAAAAGCATGTATGCTTACACGAACAACGATGGATTAGAAAGCCTTTTATCCACGGCCAAAAACGCTGCGTTAGCTTTGAATAAGGTGGAGGCCGGCCAATCCTTTAATTTCAACTTAGAAGAAACTATTCCGACTAATATTCATCCTATTTTGCTAGTTCCGAATGATGTAGAAACCAAATATAAAATTTCTAAATTAAAAATAGCCTACAACGCTGCTAAAGATTATAGTCCGGAAATCTCGCAAGTCACAGTTTCACTGCAAGAATCGGATCAGAAAGTCCAGATCGCTAATTCTAACGGCCTATTAGTGGCTGACCGACGTGTTAGGACTAGAATAAGTGTGCAGTCTATAGCAGAGAATGGAGCAGACAAGCAAACTGGAAGCGAATCTATCGGCGAGCTTCAGGGTTTTGAATTAGTGGAAAATTTGGATTTAGTTCAGCTCGGAAAAAATGCGTCAGAAATGGCCGTAACAATGCTTCACGCTGACTACTGTAAGGCCGGCCAAATGCCGGTAGCTATAGAGAAGGGGTTCGGCGGAGTAATTTTTCATGAAGCCTGTGGTCATTCTTTAGAAGCGGCATCGGTTGCCAAGGGTAATTCTGTATTTTGTGACAAGCTTGGCGAAAAAATTGCTAACGAAAAGATAACGGCTATCGACGACGGCACCATAAAAAATGCTTGGGGATCCATGAATGTTGATGATGAAGGGCAACCGACGCAACGAAATGTTTTAATCGAAAAGGGCATATTGAAATCTTATTTAATAGACACCTTCAATGCTAAGCGCATGAACATGGCTAGCACCGGAAGTGGTCGACGAGAATCGTATAGGTTTGCGCCGACATCAAGAATGACGAATACGTATATAGCGCCGGGCGAGGACGAAGATGAAGCCATTATTTCGTCGATAGAATACGGTTTATATGCTAAGCGCCTAGGTGGTGGATCTGTGAATCCGATAACGGGCGAATTTAATTTTTTAGTAGCTCTAGGTTATATAATCAGAAATGGAAAAATATGCGAGGCCGTAAGAGGTGCTAGCTTAGTAGGAGTGGGCCAAAAAGTTTTACTAGACATAGACATGGTGGGCAAAACTTTAGCATATTCTCCAGGAATGTGCGGAGCATCCAGCGGTTCGATACCAGCACATGTAGGCCAGCCGTTAATAAGAGTGAAAGAATTAACCGTAGGAGGACGCTAAGATGAGTAGAAAATTTATTTTGAAAAAGTTGCGGAATCCGAGTTCTTGGCTAGCGATTTAGAATATGCGCCAGGATTTTACGAAGCATCTAGCGATTTGTTACCAACACATGTAAGATCATAGCTGGGAACTTAAGAAGTCACAAAATTGCGGGGAGGCCAAGCCCCCCTCCGGGAGCATAGCCGGGAACTTAAGAAGCGAATAAGTAGAAGAAATGTCAAAATGCGGGGTAACTCCTTCCGTATTCACAAAATTGTGGGGAAGTGGTGCCTCCCTCCGGGAGGGAGGTGTCAGCGTAAGCTGACGGAGGGAGAAAGCGTGCATTCTAGTTGTAGTTGCTTATGTGATCTGTATACAAAATTTATAAGTGACATAGTTAATTTTCTTAAGTTCCCATGTATGCATGTAAGATAGCTGTTAATAATAGGAGGGCACTAAGATGAATATAGAACTTATTTTTAAAAAGGCTGCAGAATCCGGTTTCTCGGCTAGCGAAGTATATATATTAGAAAAAACAAATAATTCGGTATCGACCTGTGATGGCTCAATAGATTCTCACAAAATTAGCACATCTAAGGCCATAAGTTTTAGAGGTTTAGTCGACGGAAAAATGGGCTATGCTTATAGCGAAAAATTCGACGATTGTGTTGTTGACCAATTAATCCAAACAGCAAAAGACGCTGCCTTATTGATTGAAAAAGAAGAGCAAGAATTTATTTATTCGGGCAGCTCCGATTATACGAAGATAGAGGAAACGGATTCTGAGATTATTTCATTATCTCCGGTTGAACTTGAAAATATGGCCCTAAAGTTTGAGTCTATATTAAAAGAAAAGGTCCATAAAGTTGCAAGCGCCAAGATATATTTAGAATCAGGTAAAAATCAGATTATAAATTCTTATGGCTTAAATCTTCAGGAAGAAAAAACGGCCATTAGCGCTTATATCGTAGCTGTTTTAAAAGAATCGGACAACGAATATGTGAATGGATTTAGCGCCCAAGTTGGTACGTATTTGAATAAGATCGATTTGGAGAAAGTAGCATCCGAGGCTTTGAAAGATGCTTCCAACCAACTTCAGGCTACAAGAGCGAAATCGGGGAAATATAAGGTTATTTTAGAAAATTTAGCATTCGCCAGTTTATTGGCTACGATGTCCCCTTCCTTTTATGCTGACGTTATGCAAAAGGGTAAATCCAAGCTAAAAGGATTAGAAAACACGCAAATAGCGAGCGAGATCGTAACAATAGAAGATGATCCACATTTCGCTAATTCACCAGGTAGCTGTGGCTTTGACGCAGAAGGCGTAAGAACGTATAAAAAAACCATTATAGAAAACGGTATATTTAAAGGCTTTCTTCATAATCTTTCGACTGCAAACAAAGATGGAGTAGAGTCCACCGGAAATGCGAGTAAAGCATCGATAGTAAGCCCAATAAGAGTTAGCAGCACGAACCTTGTTGTAAAATCCGGTGAGCTATCGCTAGATCAATTAATCGAGAAAGCGGAAAACGGTCTGTATATAACTGAATTGGTGGGCTTACATTCGGGGGCCAACAGTATCAGTGCAGACTTTTCTCTTTCGGCCAAAGGATTGTTGATAGAAAATGGTAAGCTGACGAAAGGTGTTAAGCAGATTATAGTTTCGGGTAACTTTTTTGATTTGTTAAAAAATATAACTGATATAGCAGACGACTTTATTATGACTTATAAAAGTATTGCTACAGCCTCTGTTTTAGTTTCTGAACTTTCGGTGGCTGGAGAATAATTCACTTAAGGGGGCTATCGCATTAATTTCAAAAACGAAGGATCATCTTCTACTTCCGTCATCTAATAACAACTCTTGGTGACAGTTCCCATAGAAAACCAAATTGTGGGGAAGCGGTGCCCCATGCCTCCTTCTCCGAGGGAGGTGTCACGAAGTGACGAAGGGAGTTGGAGGGGGGTGGCACGGAGTGCCGGGGGGAGAAAGCGTGCATTTAAGTTTTTGTTACTTCAAGTAAATTATAAATTTTGCAAGTTTGTATCGTTTTTATGTCATTTAGAATTTAATTGCGACAGCCCCTGTCAGCAAATCTGATTTAGAGGTCAGGGGGCGATGAACTGAGATTAAGAAAGAGAATTGATGCAAAAAGCTTCTACAGAAATATTTCAGGCTCCTTTCTTTATTCTTACAATTTAATATTTTGGTACATTATTTATTTCCATATAGTATAATCTAAGAATACATTATTAATTGATTGACAGTTTTTTTAATCCAATGGTATAATCTAAGAATACATTATGAACGGACAGTTTTCTAAATTCAAATTTGACCTTGAAATACTTAGAAAATGGTTGATATACAGTCAAATTTATACAAGATAAGGAGTTGCTTATGAAATTGATGACAAACCCACAAGAAAAAGCACTGAATAAAATATCTTCTATACATTCGAACGAAAAATCAAAGGCTAAAGGTTTTTTTCCTAAAAGAAAATTTAGCATTCAAGATATTAAAAAGATGCTCAAAAACCAAAAACGGATTCGTCCAACAATTGTATCTCTTATTAAGACAGCAAAAGTTATCAAAGCACATGATATAAAAAAGGATTATCGAAATAAAATTACTCTGACTGAATTTGAACGGCTTAAACATTATATAATGGATGATTTAGGAATGGATAGTTTTGGCGTTGCTACTTTTGAAGAACACGAAATATACAAAGGCGATAGTATACCATATAAAAATGTGATAGTAATGTCAAGACACATGCAAAATAAAACTTTCGTAGTAAATGAACTTCCTAATATGGATTGTATGCTAGAAGTTATGAAAGTTTATGGAGATACTGGAATTGCAAGTTTAAAAACTACTGATTTTTTGAGAGAAATGAATTTTGGAGCAGTACCAAACCATAGTTTAGGCGGAAATGTTGACTATACGAAAGCAGGATTTAAGGCCAATTTAGGCTTTGTTGGAAAACATGGTATGCTTATCACACCGCATAGTGGACCATGTAACCGACTTAGTATTGTTTACACAAGCATTAAAAATTTGAATGATTTTCTTGAAAACAATGACGATCATACTTGGGGCAATAAATTTTGCGAAAAATGCAAAAAATGTGTTCGAACTTGTCCTTATGATGCTATTTATGAAACAGCAAAGATTGATATAAATGGCCATGTAGAGTGCATTTCGAATGCCAAATGTAATAGTGGATTTTCTCATTATGGCTGTGCTATATGTATAGCAGCTTGCCCATTTACAAAAGTAGGATATACTAAAATTAAAGAGCGTTTAATAAAGGAATAAAAGTAAAAAAATCGTTTTAATTTACACTGGCGGATACATAAGCTAATAACTTAATTTTTATTTTTGCCAATGTTTAGTTTCTGAACTTTCGGTGGCTGGCAAATAATTCGCTTAAGGCTCTCCTTGGCTATCCTTCTAGGAGAGCTGTCAGCGAAGCTGACTGAGAGGTTTGAGAATAAAGTATAAATATAAAGCATAAACAATACATAAGGGTACTTTTATTTAGTGCCCTTATTTTTATTTGCAGCATAAGATGAATGGATACCTTTTTCTATGTCATTCTAAATAATTTCTGCTACAAGATTGATTAAGGGGGAATACTATGCTAGCTAAAGAAACTCTAAAAAAAGTATTAGATGCTGCACTGAGCACCGGTGGCGACTTTGCCGAAATCTTTGTAGAAGACCGTCTTGAAAAAACGCTTTCATACGACTATGTTGAATCTAAGTCTAGAGCTATCTATATTACCAACGGTGGCCAATATTATGGAGTTGGCATCAGGATTTGCAAAGATTTTAAGAGTATATATGCATATACGACCGATGATACTTTAGAAAGCCTTCTATCCATAGCAAAAAAGGCCGCAGTGGCTTTAAATAAATTCGAAGCTAGCCAATCTTTAAATTTTAATCTGATAGAAACCATTCCGACTAATGTTCATCCTATTTTAAAAGTTTCCCACGACTTAGATCTTCATTATAAAATATCCAAATTACACAAAGCCTATAAGGCTGCCCAAGAGTACAGCTCTGAAATAGTTTCGGCTATGGTAAAATTGGGCGAATCTGACCAAAAAGTTCAAATAGCTAACTCGAACGGATTATTAGTTTGCGATAGGCGGATCCAAACTGAAATAACTGTGTACTCAACCGCAGAAAACGGATCTGATAAACAATATGGCTCAAATTCTATTCGCAGTTCTGCGGGTTTTGAGCTAATAGAAAATTCGGACTTAACTCAATTAGGCCGTCATGCCTCCGAAAATGCCATAACATTACTTCATGCTGACTATTGCAAGGCCGGAAAAATGCCCGTAGTGATTGCTAGTGGTATGGGAACAATTTTCCATGAAGCCTGTGGACATCCATTAGAAGCGGATTCGATAGCAAAGGGTAATTCGGTATTTTGCGGTAAGCTTGGCGAAAAAATTGCTAATGAAAAAATAACGCTTATAGATGACGGTACTATTCCCAACGCTTGGGGTTCTACTAATATAGATGACGAAGGACAGCCGACACAAAGAAATGTGCTGATTGAAAAAGGTGTCTTAAAATCTTATTTAATAGATACTTGGAATGCTAAACAGATGAACATGGCCAGCACGGGCAGTGGCCGAAGAGGATCGTATCATTATGCGCCGACATCTCGAATGACGAATACATATGTGATGGCTGGCGAAGATGAAGACGATGAAATCATAAAATCTGTAGAACACGGATTATATGTTAAAAATATACGTGGCGGATCTGTAAATTCGTTAACGGGCGCATTTAATTTTGCAGTTTCTTTAGGATACATGATACGAGATGGTGAAATATCCGAGTCAGTAAAAGGTGCAAGCTTAATAGGTATGGCTTCTAAAGTACTAATGGACGTAGACATGGTTGGCAAAAATTTAGTATTTGCGAATAGAATATGCAGCTCCATAAGTGGTTCTATACCAGTAACAGTGGGCCAACCAATAATAAGAATAAAAGAATTAACAGTAGGAGGCCGATAAAATGGACATAAAACGCATATTCGAAAAGGCTTCGGAATCCGGATTCTCGGCTAGTGAAGTATATATATCCGAAAATATATTTAATGAAGTATCGACCTGTGACGGCGAAATAGATTCTTATAAAATTCACAGTTCGAAAGTAAT
>LNZM01000043.1 GCA_002007295.1 Candidatus Epulonipiscioides saccharophilum
CTATATGTCCTGTTGTATGAAGGGTAATGGCATACCCATAACTAAAGGTTGGACGCTCAGAAATGAATTTGTATGTCCTTTAATCACTTTAGAATCCCCCGCCTTTAGGCGTGGGGAGTGTCAAAAATTTATTTTTATAATTTTTTGAGTAATACTAGTACTGCTAATACTGAAAAAGTATATAGCATATAAAGCATAACGTCGTTATTCATCCACAGCACCCCCTATCTATAGAAAAAGAATCTTCCATAGTCGAGGTGGAAACTACCAAACCACCCGCTCATCTTTTTGAGCGGGTATTTTTTATGTAAAATCACTTATCATTTGATTTTTTGTTGTATTTTTTAACAATTTATTTAATATACCATATATATTTATATAATATAAGTGTAAATTTATGGAAATTATATCCGTCAGTTAAAGCTGACAGCTCTCCTAAAAGGAGAGCTAGATCGAAGAGCTTAATAAAAAAAGGATGCAGTTTTCTGCACCCTAAAATATTTACTTCATCTGTCAAGCTTCGTTGCTACTTTCTTCAAACGAAAGGCTAACTAATAATTTATGGCCAGATTATGAAGTTTATGCTCAGGCGTTAGCAAAACATTTAATGTTCCACGATTATTATTAGTAAATAATTTTAAATCCTGATCTATAATCCCTTCAAAGGCCAGCGCCATATTATTTAAATGCGGTTGAGATATATCCACTCCCGTTAACAATTTGTACTCCTTAAAAATAGGAATAAAGTGATCGCCTCGACCACAGAAATGAATCGCTCCACCATTGAAATGCTCCAATATTTGTTCATCATACGGTTTTATAAACTCATAAAAGAAATCTGGTGACACATTTATGGCCGAATCATTTCTTATTAGAACTTTACCTTTTACTAATTTTCCATAGACTACGTGATAACCTGTGTCGTTTGGTACTATCCTGAACCATTCGTCTAAGAATTTAATATAGTAGTCGGTTATTTTTTGCAGGAATGCATGGACTAATTCTGGACTTTCGTATAATTCGAAAAATATATCGCTGCCCCAAAGTAGATCGGCCACATCCATGGGACCCTGAGTGTCGGGGTGATCGAACAAAATATATTTGCCGATTTTCGGATATTTAGCTTTTATCTCCATGAATTTTTTCCCAATAGAAAATACATGAACCCCAACATTTTGATGTACACCTGGTAGCTCTTCGTTCACTATTTTCTCAACATCTTCTATCCCATTTTTCATGGGCTTAACATTCGGCAACATATTTTGCTCGTCAGTCATTGCAAAAAATTCTACGTTAGCCAAAGTATTCGGTAAAATTCCTACTCCATAATTTGGGCGCACCGACATTAATCTATTGTCGCCACGTGCAAGCGCAGCAGAACAACCTTTGTACACGGAATATAACATTAAGGTCTCGTCTTTTATCGCATCATTTATACATACATGTGGCCATTCGATCTTCGATTCCTTCGGTTCTCTTTTGCCCACTTTCGGTAAGCCCGAATATTCTTTTCCATTAGCGAAACTTTTCCACTCCGTATAAAGTCTTTCTTCTTCACTTTCATCTATTCTGGATTCGATGTCTTCTAAATATTTATCCAAATCGCCTATCATTTCATGAAAATACATAAATATCCTCCATTTCAGTCTAACCCATTATACAAAAATTTAGTTTGATATTTTATAGCGTTAAATCTTAATGATATTTTTAGATCATTGCAATCTATCTGTAATCATAATTTGTTATACTCAATCTAAAAAATCATGTATTAATGTTATGGATTCGATACATATAATAAGTTAATTATACGATTAATTTACATCTTGTCAAGTATATATTTTTACAATTTTCTTACAATTTAATGTTGACCATATTCTTGAATAGTATTCATAACAACCTACATGCTTTCTATAGAATTGCCGTTTTTAAAAAATTAATTGAATAGCATTCATAATAACCTGCATACTTTCTATAGAACCGCTGTTTTTAAAAAATTAATTGAATAGCATTTATCTAAATTGCAAAGAAGAGCTGATGGTTGCTTTGTATCCCATTTTGAAGGAGTAACTGGCGTTTGTAAGATTAATGCATCCAAATTGCGAAGAATATCTTCCTATTATATAGGGGAAATAACACATAACAACCCGCAGACTTTTTATAGAATCGCCGTTTTTAAAAAATTAATATTGTCCATATTCTTGAATAGCATACATAACAACTCGCATACTTTCTATAGAACTACCATTATTTATAGATCCCGCTGTTGCTATATTTAAACCTCGATACCCGCCTTTTATAGCTTGCTCGCAATCTCTTTTGACTTCTGCTATTATATCATCCGGATTATTCCTCATAAAAGTAAACGGAGCTAATTGGCCATCGATTCTTGCGTTCGGTAAATGTTCTCTTATTTCATCTACGGTTAAAGTCGGCCCAAAATTCGTTCCTGTTAAATTTAACTTTCCGAGTAACGGTAACAAATGTCCCATGGCTGAATCGGAATGCTGATAACGTCTATCATTTTTTTCGGGTGAACATTTTTCGAACACGGCTTTTAATATCGGATATCCAAATGCTTCGTACATTTCAGGTGTCATTAAATAACAATTGTCATCGTAAAATCCAAATCCTTTCGGTGCGTTGCTATCTGTATAACCGGCTTCTTCATTCATTAAGTTTATATAGTTCATGATTACTTTTAAGATTGTGTCGCTAAATCGTTTAAATAAATCTGGTTCATCATAATATAAAAACATTAAATTTTCTACTCCATATATTGATGTCGCCAAAGTCACGGGGCCTCTTACTTGTCTCCATGCTGGTGGCTTTTTCCCATAGGTTTCAAACATTCTAGTCTTTTCTGATTCCCAGTTAGGTGGTAATACAAATTCTCGGAAATTCATTTTATCTATATTGTCCAATACTTTTTCTAATTCACTCGGTGTTTCACAACTTCCATGTAGCCATGTTGTGCTACCTTCGAATACGTATCGTCCGCCAAATATTTCTCCGATTTGCTTTATTCCTGGAAATGTTTCTCCTGGCTCAGGTACATATTCCGGAAGTAATCTCTTTCCTACTATTTTTTCGGCTTTGTCATTGTACCTTTTGTTTAAATCCATCCTTCTATCTCTCGGTGTATGGCCCCACTGCTGCCCTTCTTCATTCAACTCAGCAAAAACACATTCTTGGCTCATCCTAATTCCCAATGCTACTTGCTCTGCCTTCGGATTAAAACAATTATCCTTATGCGCTTCTTCATCTTTAGTCCAAAATTTATCTAAGTCCACTGGTAACATTTTTTATATTTCTCCTTTATATAATTTATTTTCGATAAGCAAAAAGGAGGCTATAAAGCCTCCAAAAAATAATTAACTTAAATATGAATAGCTTGTTTTTGAGCTTGAAGACAGAGTTCGGCGGCCTTAAAGGCATGGGCCTGTGTCATAGCATGCTCAGTTCTATTAATGCAGTCCAATATAAATTGGCCAAAGAACGGGAATCCTATTTTACCCGTAACATTAAAGTACTGCTCACCGTCTTTGTTGACTAAAAATACATGATTGCCACCTTTTTTGTCCGTTGCTATATCCACATACTTTCGTATTTCTATATATCCTTCTGTTCCTAATATGATGGTTCTACCATCACCCCATGACCTAAGTCCACTTGGCGTAAACCAGTCTACTCGGAAGTAATTGGTCGTTCCGTTTTTACCTATTAATGTGCAATCTCCGAAGTCTTCTAACTCTGGCTTATCCGGATTTTCATAGTTAGCTACTTTGCTACTTGCTACGGTTGCATCTTCTTCGCCCGCAAAGTAGAGGTACTGCTCTATTTGGTGGCTACCAATATCGCATAATATTCCGCCATATTCTTCATGATTAAAGAACCAGTCCGGTCGACCTTCTTTTCCTAACCTATGTGGCCCTAGTCCGATTACTTGTAATACTCGGCCGATGGTTCCTTGCTTGATTAAGTCACCAGCAAAGATAGCCCCTTCTACTTGTAATCTCTCACTGTAGCAGACCATATATTTTCGGCCCGTCTCTTTCACTTTAGCCTTGGCACTAGCAAGCTGCTCTAAAGTTGTAAACGGCGCTTTGTCTGTAAAGTAGTCTTTACCTGCATCCATTACTCTTAAACCTAGAGCACATCTTAAATTTGTTATCGCTGCCGCAGCCACTAATTTCACTTCAGAATCGTTTAAGATTTCTTCTTCGCTTTCGGCTACATGCGTATTTGGAAACTTTTCCAAAAATGTTGCTATCTTCTTCGGATCCGGATCATACACCGATTTTAACGTCGCACCAGCATTTATTAAACTATTACACATCCCATATATATGTCCATGATTTAACGCTATCGCTGCAAATACAAATTCTCCAGGCTTTACTACCGGTTTCGGCTTATCCTTCGGGATATAATTCATTCCATCGTTTTCATTCATTGTTAAAAAATTCCTTCCTTCCTTATTAATGTGTTTAAAAGCTTCCTTCTAAATCAAGTGTAATTCCTGGATCCACTTTTTTTGCTGTAGAATTTGCTATTTTTTTATTAAGCTCTTCTAAGAATAAATCTTCATCTATCGGCAAGGATACGGTTTTATCCAGCCAACTAGATAAATGCATCGCATTGGATAACATTAGGCCATTTATTCCCTCTACCCCTTCAGCTACTAACGGTCCGCCGGTTAATATGTTATCCGCAAATGCTCGACATACCCCATTATGTTGCGGATTCTTTCCATCTGTTTCTATTTTTAGCCATTCTCCTTCAGGTTGCTTAAATGTTTCCTTTGAGTTAAAGCAATAGTCTCTTTCATTTACGTTTAATTTATACACGCTTATTCCTGATCTATGGCCAGGTTCTGTGTGATCTATTTCACAAATAATTTTTCCACGTTCTAATGTTATTTCAAATCTATTTGTTCCTGGTAAATCCGCTGTTGATGTTACAAAAACTCCAGTGGCTCCGTTTGGAAATTCTAGATAAGCTGTAACGTCGTCCTCTACCTCTATATCATGCCATTTTCCTTCATGACAAAATGCTCTAACTTTGGATGGCATACCACATATCCATTGTAATAAATCTAAGTTATGTGGACATTGATTTAAGAGCACTCCTCCGCCTTCACCGCTCCAAGTAGCTCTCCAGTCTCCGGAATTATAATAGTTTTGTGTACGATACCAAGTTGTTATTATCCAGTTGACTCTTTTTATTGCTCCTAGGTCTCCACTATCTACTATTTCTTTCATCTTACGATAGATGTGGTTTGTTCGTTGGTTGAACATCATCCCAAAAACTACACCCGACTCAATAGCAGCTTCATTCATTTTTCGTACTTCTTTTGTGTAGACTCCGGCTGGCTTTTCACACATAACATGAATGCCTCTCTTAAATGCTTCTTGTGCATATATCGGATGGCCGTAATGTGGTGTTGCTATGATGACAGCATCAATTAGGCCACTGTCTAATAATGCGATCCCATCATCGAACGTTGCTACACCCGGATAATTCTCTTTAGCAAACTCTAGTCGACTCGGCCTTATATCGGCTACCGCCGTCAATTCCATGTTATCTACTACTTTTTCTACTATTCTTTTGCAGTGTCCTGTTCCCATTCCACCGATCCCAATAATTCCTATTCTAACTTTGTTCATTATAACCTCCAAAATTAAAGTAACTTGTACACAATATTATGTTGACCATTAATTTGGCTATAGCATTATATACAGATACGAATTGAAAATACTTTTATAGTATACCACTTGTATACAAATTTTGTAAATGCTTTTTGGAAATTTTTTTAATTTCGCAGTCAACTTGGTAAAGTGCGTCCGCTCTCAACTTCTCAGTCAACTTCGTTGACAATTCTCCTAAAAGGAGAGCTTAAACTAAAAAACATGTATTTTTTTGCGAAAAATTTCCATACTAATAATATATTTGATATTATTTAAAAAGGAGCAAACTATAAATGAGTACAAATTGGAATCTAGATGTTCTATACAAAGGTTTCTCGGATCCAAATTTTTTAGCTGACCTGGAGAATGTCGACGGCGTTATCTCAAAATTTTCTGATACCATAGATACGCTTCTATCCTCCTCGGATTTGTGCACGGAAGAAAAATTGAACATATATATTGATGCTTTAATTAGCCTATATACCCATATTGGTAAATTATCCACTTTCCTTTCTTTAAGCATTAGTGTGGATTCTAACAACGATTTAGCTCAAAAATTTCGTGTCCAATTAAGTACTAAAATCAGTCGTATTAAAGAGCCGGTTACTCGGATGGAAGACTTCATTTGCCAAATCCCAGATTTGCATTCTCTCATCTCCAATTCGGCCAAACTAAAAGAATACGAATTTATTTTATCCGAAATAAAACGTCAGCATAAATATACTCTCTCGGCCAAAGAAGAGGGTATCATTTCTAAGCTTAGAACTACCGGTTCCTCTGCCTGGACTTCCTACAAAAATAAATTAATTTCCACTCATACTGTAAAAATAGAAAAGGATAGCCAAATAACTAAGCTACCCTTAACAGAAGTACTAAATATGGCTCACTCGCCTAATCCGGACCTTAGAAAGCAGGCCTACGAGGCCGAGCTAAAATCCTATTCCAAAATAGAAGAAGGTATTGCAGCAGCTCTTAACGCTATAAAGGGTGAAGCTCTCACCGAATCGAATTTAAGAGGTTATCACTCTATATTAGGTATGACCCTAATAAATTCTATGATGTCTGATAAAACTTTAGAGGCCATGTTTAGTGCATTAGAAGATTCTTTGCCGGACTTTAGAAAATATCTCAAGCGTAAAAGTGAAATTCTAGGTCACAAAAATGGGCTACCATGGTACGATATGTATGCTCCAGTAAGCTCTAAAACAAAGGAATATACCTATGACCAAGCAAAAGCATTCATAATAAAGCATTTCGGTTCATTTAGCCAAAAATTGGCCGACTTCGCTCAAAAAGCTATTGACAACGATTGGGTTGATGTCTATCCTAAGCCCGGCAAAGTCGGTGGTGCTTTCTGCGCCGGCCTCGGCTCAATTCGTGAAAGTAGAATATTACTAAACTACGGTAACAGCATTAAAGATGTCACTACCTTTGCTCATGAATTAGGTCATGGCTTTCATAACCAATGTCTTGATAATGAATCGATGCTTAATCGCAATTATCCTATGCCTTTGGCAGAAACCGCTTCTATTATTTGCGAGACTATAGTAAAAAAAGCGGCTATGTTAAGTGCGGATGCAGATGAGAAGTTAACTATACTTGAATCCGAACTTAGTGCCTCTACCCAAGTTATTGTTGATATCTATTCTAGATTCCTTTTTGAAGAATCTTTCATAAATGCCAGAAAAGACGGCTATGTTTCTGTTGATCAGATTAAATCCCTTATGGTCGATTCCCAACTTAAAGCTTATGGCGATGGCTTGGATAAAAACGTTTTACATCCTTATATGTGGACATGGAAGTCTCACTACTATAGTGCTACTAGAAATTTTTACAATTTCCCTTATGCTTTTGGCCTCCTCTTTGCTAAAGGTCTGTACGCAAAATATTTGGATGATAAACTTAATTTCCCTGCTAAGTACGAACAACTTTTGTCCGTCACCGGTAAATTATCCGTAGAAAATGTTGCGGCCACCATGGATATAGACTTAACGCAAAAGGATTTTTGGACCGCTTCTTTTAATATCATTAAAGATGATATCAACCTTTTCTTATCCTTAACTTCTTAAGACCAGTTCAGCATTTCATGAACCTTATTTTTGGGCATCTCCTTGTTGTCTTTCGGAGATGCGCTTTAAATATGCAAAAAAAAACCTACTTAGTTGAGCTAAGTAGGGCTTCGAGTTAATTCACCTACTTTGTGAACGTTAAGTAGGCTGAGTTAATTATACATTAACTTTAATAAAACAAAAAACATAAAGCGAAAGTTTAGACAAAGATATTCTCGCCAATAAATCTGTCTAATTGGTAAATATGATCCTAATAATAATAATCAATCATAACAGTAATTAATTATATATAATAGGGGTTGCAAATGGTGTCCCCAGTAGTTTCTATAAGATATGAAACTTTAATTTTTTATCCTCTTTTGTATGTCTGCTCAGAGGCCAGCAGCGTTTCTCATATATCATTTACTGGTTATATTTACATTATTCCCATCTTTTTTGCTTTCTAAACATTTATTTGCATTTTTTTTGAAATTTTTTTCCAAAAATATTTTGCTTCCTTAATCATACCGTTTTTCCTCCTTATTATTATAGCGTTTTTTATCCGAATATTAGAATTTTAACATTGTCTGAGAATTATTCTAGCCTGGTCGATGCAATATTAATCCGTTTATGTATGACACTTGTAGCATAAATGAAATATTAAATCTATTGCAATTAATTCAACACTATGCTAATATAAGGAAGAAAGCATATAGTCAAACCATGAATTTTTTCCTTCATAATCTTATTATTCCATCCTTTAGAACTTGGAATTTAGACTGAAGTTAATTATACAATACTAATATTGAAATAAAATAACAGGGAAATTAAAATTTAAAGTCAAGCGTAAAACTACAATAATAAAATGCTATCTACATACATAAGGCCACTCTATTTTTTACTAACGAACGTTGTTTATTCTAAAAGGTTTGAATTTCTTAACTTTCTAAAATAAGAGCCAAAATAAAACGAAAACAAAATTTCTCATACCAATGTATATTTCGTTTTCGTTTTGGGTAATACTCTTATAGGTTCTTAAATGAGAATGAGTTGCTTAAAATTTCTCAAATATAATCGTAGAAAGTTGCGTGTTTTATAATGGACAATACCAATCAACCTATTAAGACCAGAAATAGAAACAAAACCAAATTTTTTCATATTAAAAATTTTATTCGAAAAAGTTTGTTTGCTGAAAACATAGATGATTATTTAAACGGCAAAACCTTAGTCGATAATGTTAACTTATTGCCTAATTCCGATTTGCTCACCAACGAACGTCATTATTATAAGGATAATCCAAATTCTTATAGCGAACATATTTATTATCATCAAGAATCTCAAAACTCTATTTGATTATTACTTTTTTTGAAACCTTAAAAATTTAAATCATAAATTCTAAATTCGAAGTCTCATATTTGCCTATCGGTTACCATGCTTTCCGGTTCTTATATGAACTCGATTTAATCGAATTTTTTGTTCTCATTATAATATTATCCGGTTATTGTTCTGACCGATGATTTATTATATGATTTATTTTTTATTATCTAAAACTTTTCAAGTTCATATAAGATTATTCGGCTGCTATTCTTTCCGGTTCTTATGTGGACTCTTTTTTTGGCCATTTTTTTCATCGATATAAAAATCTTTCCGATTTTTCTATGAATATATTTTTTTTATATTTAAATGGTATATTTTTGTAGCATGTCCGAATATATATTTAGAGTACAATTTTAGGTTGTCCTAAAATTACATCTATTATTAAAACTGATTATTTAATTTATAAGGAGTGAAGTTATGATTTTAATAGAAAGATACAAAAAACAATTAGCCACTGTAGTATTATTAGCAACCACCGCTGGACTGTTACCACCGGTTAGCGTAAACGCTATTATTAACACTAGTTCAGGAACAGGAATAACCTCTGATCCGACAGGTTCAATAATTGAGACTGCGGATAGTGACACAACCAATACCATTATTACTGCAACTGAGCATAGCACAATAAATACAAATTTAATGACAGCAATTAATTACTTACAAGAATTACATGTATCCGCATTAGGTGGAATAGAATTTAATGGGGGTGCTACTGAAATAACAACTCCAGATGGTGGTACCGCTCATACGGGTACAGAGCAGACCTATGTAGAATCAGATGATGGTAATTATGTACAATTACAAAAATTATTATTAGGTAATGGTGAAAGTCAAACAACAACCGAAGGATTTTTAGCTACTTTAGTTAGTCTTTCATCTCAATTAGGTACTCTTAATTCTACAATATCAGGGATGACACCAGAAACCGGAACAGGACATACATATCAAGCTAAATTAAAAGAATTAATTCAATACATCGACGCAGTCGCTGTGCATATAGGCATGAAAGAAGAACTAGACACTCTTGTAACTTCAATCGGAGTTGAAGATGGCGGTATAGCTCCGGTAAAATTAACTGAAGAAAGTGGATCCGGCACGGGTCGTTTTGCTACAACAGCAATACATGTAAGCGAAAATGAAGGAGCAGATATTCCAAAAGATAAATTTTGGGTAACCGAAAATATTTATAACGATTTAAAAACTGAATTAGGTAATGCTTCTGCAATAGCACAGAAGGTTCATCCTAAAGGTATATTTGCAGCCGAAACATTGTCGAATACAACAATTCATGGAGCTTATAAAATAGCAGGGCCTACAAACGATGGTTCCGACGATATTGATTTTGATCCAGTACATCACACAACGGATACTGTCCAAAAAGTAACAATAGCAACTGATGGTACAATGACATCAGTAAATTATGATGCACCAACAGCAACGGACTCAGATTATTCGGATTTAACAGAATTAACTGAGGCACTCGAAGCTCTTACAACTGCTTACGAAGACTTTATTGATGCAGATTCTGGAGAAGGATTTTATGCGGAGCAAGTTAAGCTTGGCGAAGTAGAAATAAAATCGGCTTTAGCTATGGGTGGATTTCCGATCACAGATTCAGGAACTACCAAAGAATTATCAGTTATATTAACAGATTTAAAAGAAAAAATCGATGCAAAAACATCCGATAATTTACTATTCGAAGCTGATACTAACGATGAGACTGTGGATGGTGCAAAATTAGCGGACGAAAATCAAATATTCTTATATACTAGAAAAGCGACGGCAGCTGAAGTTGGCGGAGATGTAGTAGAAGGTGATTTTCTTCTTGTTCCAGATAACACTACCATCGAAGCAGATACAATTATAGTAACAACAAAAGATAAAGCTGAAGACATAACACTATACGTAAATCCGGCAGATTCTGCTGTGGCATCTACTGATTATCTTCAACTTAGTGATATACAAGAAGAAGATAATTATTTCATTACGCCAGCCGTAAAAGAAAAACCTACTCATATCGGAAATTGGACACCCGGCGGACCTCAAGGTGGCTTAGATGAAACCGAAGGCCTATATATCACCATGGCTGAAGCTTCCGCACATATTTTGGCCGTGAACGATTTAATTACTGATTATCTAGACTATGATGGAAAAAATGAATCTTTAAGCGCATTGTCAGGTGATGACTTAAAAACTGAAGTCGACGCTGCCTTAACTAATTCGGCCTTAGAAAATAAAGTAGCAGAAATAACAACTGAAATCGATACTGTTAGTGACTTATTTAAAGAAGGAGAAAAAGACGGTAAAGATAAAGCACAATTAGACTTAGTAAAATTAATGATTCATTTAGGTTTTGCAACCGTAACAGCGGGTACCGATTCAGATCCGGATACAATTTCATTTGACAAGTCTACTTCTGAATTCAAAACATCAACCGAATCAGGAGTAATTTTCACGGATGGAGCGACATTGAGATCAGCAAGTAGTGGAGAATTCGATTATGAGAACCATAAAGATACTACAGATTTATCAGATTTTGCAGATCCAGCTGGTGATAGCACTAATACTAATATAAGAAAATATCACAATGTATCTATTTTATCCGGTTATGATTTACCTGCTACAGATTCCGAAAATAGCGATGCAGCCGTAACTTGGGTAACGCCAGAAGTTCATGACGCACTTTATGATGCGGCGGAAACAGTTTATGATTTCATTATGGAATATACTGACGCAACCGGCAACATTACGGATAAAGAGACATACGACGCAAAAACTTTAAGCGATTTAGAAGATCAGGCTGAAACATTAAGTAAGGCTATTGAAGACTACAATGACGAGGTTAAAGAAGGACGAACCGATACCTTAATTGAAAAATTTAAGCCATTATTCACCGCTGTTCACGGCGTAAGTGATACAACTACACCGGGAAGTGCAGACGATAAAGGTGCGGCCGATTACTTAACTTTAGCAGAGGAAGGTAGTGCTCCGAGATCATTAGTAGATCCCTCTCTCACCTTATCCGATGAAGGTATCTTCGCAATCACTTCAGAAAAAACAGACGATGCTGCGGAAATTAAAAAATTGATGAGCAATCATCTTATCGGTGATACTCCTGCTGTTGCTGCAACTCATTGGGTAACTCCTGAAGAAGTCGACGCTTTAGATACTCCTCTTATTAGTGCAACAAAATTATTTACTTTATTAGGAAATATTATAGATTATACAAACCCAGCCGCTCCGACAATTAAAGATTTTACTGATGATGATGCTGACATTACTAATGGTAATCCTAATATTTTAGCCGAGACTCACAAAACTGAATTGATTAATTTTGCTACTTTCTTCAGTGGCGAAGGTGAAGACGATGATACTTCGGCTACTAAATATGATATCGAAGAAATATCCAAGGACTTATCTGGAGAATTAACAAAATTTGTGAAAGCTACCGAAAAAACTGTATTAGATCCAGCAAATTATGTAGACTTGAGAAATCCGCTTAGAACTGCTGTTTGGGGTAATCCGGATCCATCACATACAAGTACAGGTGCGGATACTTCTAGTTCTGAATCACCAACAAACCCAGCGACCGCTTCAGCTCGAGCTTTAGTTAAAACAATAAAACCGGTCGGAAGCACAGAAACAATTGTTTATTTAGATCCGACACGTTCACTTACTGCTAATACAGCTGGAACTGGACCACTTGTTGTTTCTCAGGACGGCGGAGCTACTTATGTAGAATATGATCCGAATACAAAAAAATTGGCAAATAAAGGTTTAATAGATCACACTTCTAGTACTGAATGGATAACTCAAGAAACTCTTGATGCTTATAATACAGCAATCGAAGCAGCCGAAAAAGTATTGAAAGATAGCGCACCGAGTGTGAAAAAATCTGGTGATACCACAGCTACTAAAATAGAAGAAGCTCAATTAGTGAACCTTATTGCTAATGGTGGTACTCCTGAAACTTATATTGAGGTAAAATTTGAGGACTCTTTCCTTGCTGCGATAAAAGCTGATCCGGATTATTTGACAAAAGAAGCAGATAAATTAATTGCAGTTACTACAGGTGCGACCGATGTCTTTAAGGCTGCCTTCCAAACTGGTACAAGTGAAGATGTAACTACAGCTCTTAGTGCGTTGTCAGAATTTAAAACCACCTATTACGGCACAGCTAATGCAGGTAATGGTACTCCGAATCTAGCAGACGACGGATATGTAGGTGCTTCAACAACAACTGCAGGCACAGGAATATTGGCTGATTTCTATAAAACAACAGATGGATATTTCCCAATTAACGTTCATCAATCAGAAGATGGATTCTTAAATATCAAAGATGAATTTATAAATGAAACAGTTGTGGACGAAGCTGGCACGGCAATAATTAATTACGCAACTGAATCGGAAATCGAAACAATAAGTGATGCTTTATTAGTAGTGGATGGCATTTTAGCTAAAGGCGATGCTGCTATCTTGGCCGAACTTGCAAAAACTCCTGGATATTTAGATGGTATAAAAACTACTCTTAATTCTGCTATTCAAACTTTTGAAACTGCAAAAGCGAAAACTAGTAAATCCGTAGCTTATCAAGCAGCGTTTGACATATTGTCGACTAAAATAGCTACAGCAGATTTAAATACGTCACTTGCCGCTGTTACTGGTTCGGCCGCACCGGCAAGTACAGTTTCCGTAACGGATGGCGATTTATCCTTAGATCCAGCTGGTGCGATAAAAGAATCAGAAGATGGAAAAACAAACAAAGCTGATAAGGCTGATTTAATAGACAATGATTTATGGATAAATCCAGCAATGCTAACGACTTTGCAAACAGCAGTCAAAGGAATTTACGATATTGTTCAGGAGGCATCAACTAATTTGACCTCAAGTAAAGCGAAAGCACATAGAAAAGCTTATGTAGAGAAGCTTCAAGATGGTGGAGTAGATGGATATTTCAATACTCTTACACAATCCGTGGATCTTGATTCAGCTATATCCGGATTTGTCGTAAAAACTTATGAAGCACCAGATAATACTAAGGTAGGCGATTATGTTACTGAATTGAAAACAGTTTTATACGGAGATAGTGGTGCAGTAGGCGGTACTGGTGTTGAGTTAGATTCAGGAATAACTAAATTGGATAGCGGTGCCGATGCTTTATCTTTGGCTATATTAACTGAAATAACAGCAGGCGGCCAAACACTTCCAGCTAGCATAAAATTCGTCAAAACTGATTACGCTAACGAAATTTTAGATATGTTCACTAAAGTAGAAGAAGCCAACGAAGATACTACAATTCTAGATGAATTGGCAGAATCCGTATATGATTTAACTGTTAAAATACCAGAAAAGACAGGTACTTTAGCTATTACGGAAACATCGCCAGAAGTGGCACTACATGATTTATATTTAGAAGCTAAAGCGCTACTTATTAAAAATGGTAAAGACGTTTTAGCAGACGACGTAAATGGCGACAAAACAGCTACATCAGCTTATTGGTTAAAGACTGCACAAATCAAAGAAATTAAAGAAGCTATCGCTGATGCCGAAACTTTGTTTGATGAACAATTTGCTAGTGACTCGAAATTTACAAATGATGTTGCAAAATTAAAGGCTGAGTTCGAGAAAGTTAACAAATATAAGCCTAAAAAAGGAACATTAGGCTCATCAGCTGCGGTAAAATTAGAGGAGGCCAAAGTAGCGTTATTAGAAATGATTAATAGCGGGGCGAATTTAATTGGCAAACATTATCTGGATACCGGAGTAGAAAATCCGAATACTTCTATAGATCCAGACACCATAGTAGTAGCTAGTAAATTACTGGGAACAGACGTTTTATCTACGAGAAAATGGACAACAACGTTAGAAATAAATAAACTAACCCCAGCTATCACTAAGGCCTTGACCAGTTACAATTCTGGCAAAGCGAAAGAGGCTGACTATACCAAGGCTAAAACAACGCTTGAAGCAGTCATAAATACTTTTAATACTAACGCCAAAGCCGGAGTAAAAGAAGAATATGATAAATATGTAAAATCCTTATCAGTGTATGTAGACGTGATGACAAACGGAAATGATGGATATACCACTGGAAATTTTGCTAATGACAAGCCAATTCCAGCTATATCAGAAATAGTAAAGGCGACCAATGGAGCGGCCACTTCACCATCAAAATATTGGGCTAAAGCAGCCGATATAAGTGTTATCGAAGGAATTAATAATGTAGCAACAGATATTTTGGATACGAGGGCGAATATTTTAGAAGGTAAAATAACGTTAACGCTAGAAAAATTGATAGAAGAGTATAAAAAAGTTTCAGTAGCGTTTGAAAAATTCTATAGCCGAAAAATAGATGGTACAGTGTTAGCTACAAGTGGTCAAATGCAGGCAGGAACCGAAGGTTTAGCGAGTGCAGAGATTATCAATGCTATAAACGCAGTTAAAACTGAAATCAGTAATTTCCTTTTCGTAGGTGCTGCTAGCAATTCTATTACTAAACCAGAACATTTTAAACTGAACAATTTTGATCCTGAAAGCATTCCAGATAACTTACCTAATACTATTTTAGTAAGTGCTATAGCCGACGGAGCGGATATACCTGGAACCGCAGCGGGTGCAAATTGGGTACCAGTGACGCTAGTAAATAACTATGCTAACGCCGTAGATTCAGCGCAACTAGCTTTGGACGCATATAAGGCTGCCGCAGAGAAAGGTGGAACGATAGCCGAAAGTATACTTACTGCGTTGGATACGAATATTAAAGCTATCGAGTCCGCTAAAATTGCTTTAGATAAGAGTAAAAAATTAATAGAAGCCGGAAGTATTTCGCCTGAAGCTGCAGCATTGCAAGCGGCTCAAACAAAATTAATCGCTGCTTTAGTAGAAGCAAATGCTCTTATTGGAAAAGTATATGCTCCAAGCGATGATAAGATCGATGGTACTTCAACCGGAATGGACGCTAACACAGGTTTAGAAGTTTCGGACACTTCTATAAAATTAATCGGAGAGAGTATATCCGGATATGGAACAGAGTTTGAGGAGGGGGAAAATTGGGTACCGACAGCGAACTTTGAAGCATTTGAAAGAGCGATTAATTCAGCGATAGCAGCGAAAAATTCGACGACAGCGACAGCCGACACGCTAACCAATGCTAATAAAAACTTAACGGCGGCCGCTGAGAGGATTATAGCTACAGCGAAAGTTAAAGGAGAAGGTACGAAAGGAGAGTTCGAAGATAAAAAAGATGAATTGACAGGATTGATCAGAAAAGCTAATTTAATGAGATACGGTGCTTCATCCGCTGATGATCTTACAGAGTATGAAGAATATTGGGGTGCACCTATAGGCAAAACAACCGGTGATCAGGCAATAGCATATCCACTAATGCTAAGTAATAGAAATGGTACAGATGTATCTAATCAAGCTTATTGGGCTAGTGCGATAGCGTATAATAAATTTATCAATGCGATTACTGTGGCCGAAAAAGTTATTGCTGATCCGGTAAGTAACATTAAGCATATCGAAGCACAAATCAAATCTTTGGGCGATAACCGAATTGGCGCTATTAACTCTATCTTAGCTTATGGTAAGCCTAGAAAAGGTGTGGCCAAAACTGATATGGCAGAACTCGTTGTAGTGAAAAATGCTCTGAAAATAGAAATCAATAAAGCTCAGGCCTTATTAGATAATACTGCTCAAAGTGACAAAGAGGGCCGAGATATAACAGAAGGTACGCCTTGGATTTCTAAAAATGCAAAAGGTTTCGATGGTACTACTGATAGCGGAGTTAGTCCTGTAAGTTATCTGACCGGGGCAATTACGACAGCTCAAAGCGCATATGATACCAAAACATCCAAAGATGACTTAAATTCTGCAAAAACTGCGATAACAGATGCTATAACAGGATTTATGAAAGCATTTAGCAATCAAGATCTTAAGGACGTTGAAGGTACTACACCTAATATATTCGGTGGAGATCGCAGTGGATCTAATACATTAGGTGTAGATGGAAGCAAAAATGCAATCGCTGCAGCAAAAGTTATTTTCAAAGGTCGTTATGATGAACTGAAAGCAGAATTTGATAAAATCAAAGCTCTAGATTTAGTTTCAACAGCCGACGATCATCATGACACCCCTGGTACTAAATATACAGCAGAGCAAGCAGCAGAAAAAAATAAGCCGCTTATAGACGCATTAGCCCAAGGAACAAAATATGCGGATAATACTGATCCGGTCGGAGGAGCTAAAACAGCTTACAATACTATGATCGAAGCTTTTGAGACAGCATTAAAGGTACATAATAAGGAAGAAATTCCGACTGTGGATGAGTTAACTAAAGGAGTGACCGACCCAACTCTTATAGCAGATGCTGGCGCACTTGGTGTGTTAAATCAGGCATACGGAGATTTTGACAAGCCTGAAAATGTATTCACTGTAGGCGGAGCAACCGGAACTACAGATTCTGAATATAAGCCAATGGCTGATGCGATTATTAAATTATTAGGCACTGACAAACCGTTAGTTTTACCTTATAATGCTAGCTTAACTACAACGGACAACACATTTGATTTGGGTACTAATTCTGCTATCGAAGATAATACAACACTAACAACTTATTTACAAAATCTATTAATCGAAGTAATTAATAACCCTGCCCTTACTGTTGAAGTTACCGGAGGAACGGGAGTAGCTGCGGATTTGACAGCGAAGAAAAACGAAAATTATACAGGCTTTAAAGTAGAAATTCAAACAAAGAGTGATAATAATCTAGTTTATACTATTGGATTAGCGGACGATATTACAGGAGTAGAGCCTTCTAGTGAAGCAACTTTATATGTAGAAATAGGCGAGCAAAAGAGCACAAATGCCGGAACGAAATTAGAGGTACTTCGTGCGGCTTCAATAATAGCTAATAAATCTGCATTATCTGTGCCTTTTACTTCAGGTGATACTTATGCAGATGTACAGACCGACGTTGTGGCAGAATTAACAAAAGCCCTTACAGAAGCAAATATTATTGTAAATACTGATCCAGCTCAAGGAATAGTAATCACAGCAGCTTTCGAGGACGGAAAAACTGGAGGTGATACATCAGTAGAAAATGAAGCAATAAACTTTACAGTATCTCTTGAAACAAATACAACTTTCGCTCCTGAAGCATTGGCGATGTCGATGACCGATATCGAAGCCAAAGTAGACGAAACGCTAACAGCAAGTAGTTATAAAGTGACATTTAAAGATGCATTTAAAGTTACGCCAAAAACAATAACTGCAGAACAAGCTGATACGGCGGCGGTAGAAAAAGCGCAGGCGGCGATCAATGATGCGGGTAATATAGCAGCTATTAAAGCTATAGATATGAAGAAAGCATATACACAAGCAAGTGTAGGTCAAGCGATATTAGACAATGTAACTAAGGTGCTAAAAAATACAACAGGAATCGACGGAGTGAAGGCTGAGATTACAGCGGCCGATGATGCTTATACAGGAGCAACATATACATTCAAAATTAAAGTAAGCAAAGGCAATGCTTCAGCCGAAAGTGCGAATGATATAGAGCTATCCGGATTAAAGGAAGCAACAGTTCAAACCGTAAGTATCGGGAGTGAAGTAATCGTCCTGGATGAGTTTGAGGAAATCGATTTTGATTACGATAATTATTATGATTACAACAATGAGTATGAATTTGACTACGAGTACGAAAGTGAATTTAATGAAGAATATGTAAGTGAGCCGGATGATTATTACTATGAAGATACGATGTACTTAGATGATTATTATTACGATGATTCGAACAGCTTTGATAATGGATTCGAAGATGATTTTTATTTTGAAGAGCCAGAAATATTTGACTTTGATGAAATGCCAGAATTTGAAGAAGAATTAATTCTAAAGCAATCCGTATTTGAGAAAATAGCAAGTTTATTTAGTAGATTCAGAAAACAATAGCATTTAGCCTAAGCCTCTTTCTTCGAGTGAAGTATCACGAAGTGACGGATGGTGTTTAGGTGTTGTTAGCCATGAAGCCCGTGTTAGATGCGGGCTTTTTTTGCGACTTATTGCTTCAAGGTAAATCAACTCAGATGAGCAACTACGACTTGAAAGCGTGCATAAAAGTTTTTGTTTTGTATTAGATTTTCAAGCCATATATGATCAACTATTATAAGGAAGAAGTTTTGCGATAGTCGACTGCAATGAATAGCCCCACTATTATAAAGAAGCAATTATGCGATAGTTGGCTGAAATTAATTTTCCTCGACTATTTTATAAGGAAGCAATTCTGCGATAGTTGGCTGAAATTAATTTTCCTTGACTATTTTATAAGGAAGCAATTCTGCGATAGTTGGCTGAAATTAATTTTCCTCGACTATTTTATAAGGAAGCAGTTCTGCGATAGTTGGCTGAAATTAATTTTCCTCTACTATTTACAAAGAAGCAGTTCTGCGATAGTTGGCTGAAATTAATTTTCCTCGACTATTTTACAAGGAAGCAGTTCTGCGATAGTTGG